>CASBQA010000304.1 GCA_949127635.1 Nostocales cyanobacterium PMM_0069
CAGCCATTGCACCAGTCGCATAGGCATATTTTACATTATAAGAAGAGAGAAAAGTTGGGTCGCCTAAGTTTTGAATTGAAATTGGGGGAACAGCCATGAGCAATTCTACTGTTCCTGGTTTACCGCTATGCTCATTAGGACAAGAATAACCTTCGTTAGTGACACCAATTCTGCCTTCAACTCTAACGATATAACTAGGTTTATCTATAGCCAAAAGTTTTTCTTTGATACCTTGACGGTCAAAAGATACACAATCTAAGGAACATTTCCAAAGCTGATTTTGGTTATAAGATGAGTCAGAAAAACAAAGCCCATCATTATATTTACTCGATAATGTATCTACAGTTTTCAATGTGGTTAACCCTCGAATTGGAAGTAAGAAATGCGTAATGGGGTAGAGACGTTTCGGTGAAACGTCTCAATTTCGGTGAAACGTCTCAATATTGAGAGACGTTCCGGTGGAACGTCTCTACTGTAATTTCATTTACTGATTCAACAAATTTTCAACGCAGGCTAACTGTAATTGAATGATTTCACTCATTTGCTGGCTAAATTCCTGTCTAGCTTGTAGAAACGCGGTGTGGGTTTTTGTAATGCTGGAATTGTTGTTACTCAATTTTTGATACTGAGAATTACGTAAATCATTTAGATTTCCTGTCTGATTTATCTCAGTTGTAACTGGTGGACGAAGAATCGATTGAGTAATTCTCTCTTTCGTCGCGGTAGACTTATAAGATTGTGATATTTCTCTAGGCTGAAAACTGTTATCAATGATATTTTTCATGGGAACTTCCTCTTGTTTTGTTTGAGATGGCGGAATATTGTGATGTTTGCTACCAGCTTTGAGAGAATTTATCAGTTCTTTAGTTTGTTGTTGGGTGGAAACAGGTTTTACCACTTTTTTCTGAGCTTGATTTTGGAAAAGTTTCCGGTTTTCTTCACTCAGGATTGTAGAAACAATTGGCTGACCACCTAAGGTGATATTTCTAATTGTTGGTAAACCTGGTCTTGTAGTTTCTTTTGCCTGAATATAAAGTGGTGATAAGTCGAGTTCAACTCGATGGCTGACGAGTTTCGCTAATGCTTTGACAAAAGATGTATGGTCATCTACACCTCTTCGATTGAGGGATACGGTGAGATGTTCTTTATCATCGAGAATTTTGTCGATCCACCGAGAACAAACACTACCTGCACCGGCTTCGATAAAGATTTTCGCTCCATCGGAGTAGACTTGATTTACTAATTGGACAAAATCAAGTTGTGAGCAGAGAACTTTGGCGACACTGTGAGCGATCGCATTACTTTCAAGTACAATCGGTTTATGCTCTAATGCTGAGTAGAAAGTAGCATCAGGAAGCTTTTTACTTATCGGTAATGTGTTAACTTTAACTAGTTCTTCGTACTCCGATTGCATCGGTTCGCAATGAATTACGTGGTCGAAGGGAGCGCGGAAAGCATCGCAACCCAAATTTTTAATTACTCTCCCACAAGCTGTTGTTTCACCAGCAATCACAACTTCGTCTGGTGTATTAATTTGAGTTAAATAAACACGATCCTCATTTTTAATACACTCCAGTACCTGAGATACTGACGCTATCAAAACATAGTTACTCCAAAAGTTGTTGTCGTTTGATTCTGCTTTTGGTAATCCCCAATATTCACGAACAGCGTTTTTTGCACCAGATAATCTTTCACCAAACAAAGGAGATGAGTTAAAGTTGTTACTTCCTTGGTAAAAGTTACTCCAAATTCCTTGAGCAACCATCATGCTAGTTTCACCCAAACTATATCCAAAGACAAATTTTGGCTTGATTTGAAAATCGTCTTGGATGATTGTTGTGGTGAGTCTAGTATGCAGCATTTCGGCTTCAAATAATGCCAAAGAATCATCTAAAAGTTGCTTTTCCAGAGTTTCTAATTCTCTAGTTGTCAACTTATTTAAGCTTCTGGGAAATACCAATCTCTCAACGTCAGCAGCACGCTTGTAAAGACTTTGAACAATCTCGTCATTGTGGACTTTCGGAAATAAGCGGAATAAATTCCGACCAAGACCAACATAAGCGTTAACTGCTGCTGGATAAACGTAGGCAATACCGCCTTCTTTACCTAATGGTTTAGCTGTAAAATAACTACCAATAGGTGTTAGCCAATCGATATCTTTATCAAAGGCATTATTTACACCTTTGCGGGCAGATTCGATTTCTCTAGTTAATTCTTTTTTGTTACGTCCGAGAATTGTGAGAGCATATTTTGCATCAGGATTCTGTTTAAAAGCAGTAAAAGTATTGCTAGCAGTAGCTGAGAGAAAAGGAGACTTTTCGATACTTTCTTGAAGTGTGGTAAGATGCTCTAATAATTCGGTGCGATCGCTTGCGGCAATTGGAAACAAATAAAATGGCGTTTGTTGCAAATATGTGCTATCCCGTTCCTTCTGGTTCGGTTGTTCCGACAAGATGACGTGGGCAAATGTCCCATCTATGCCCATGCTGTTAATTGCTGCTACTCTGCGGGTGCTTTCTTTGCCGAGAAACCAAGGTCTAGATTCAGTAGCGACGTAAAAAGGACTACCTTGCCAAACTTGCGGCGTTTTCACTCCAGACCATTTCGGACATCCGGGAATATATCTGTGATACAGACATAGCGCGGTTTTTATTAGGCTAGCGATTCCCGATGCCACAAAGGTATGACCGATGTTAGCTTTAACACTGCCAATCGCGCAATCTAATCCACTGCCAGTGGGAGGATAAGCTTGCAGTAACCCAGCAATTTCCGCTTCGTCTTCCTGGGGAACCCCGCTACCGTAAACTTCCAGGTAGCTAATCTCTTTCGGTTCAATACCTGCAATCTGAAAAGCTTGTTTGCAGACAGAGTTGACAGTTTCTGTGTCTGCGGTGACAATACCGCTATTTAATTGAGTTGCATTATAATGACCTTGCCCAAAGGTAAGAGCATCAAGGACTGCATAGATGCGATCGCCTTTTTCTAATGCGGTGTCGTGACGCTTGAGGACAACTGCTCCCGCACCTTCCCCAACCATCCAGCCGTCGGCTTTTTGGTCATAACTTAAAGTCGGGATGCCTGTATTAATTTTTGCTAACTGGCTCCGCAATAATACATTTTCCACGCCGCCAGCTAAGTCTACAGCGCCGACTAGGACAGTATCAACTTCCCCGGAAAGAAGTAGCATTTCTGCCACTTCCAGCGCCTTGAGAGCGGAATTTTCTACTGCTGTGATGCTGAAAGAAGGACCGCTAAAATTCCACAGCGAAGAAACCCGACTTGCCATGATGTTACCAATGTAACTGAGATATTCACCAATTTCTACTTGATGGTGAAGTCCGTCTTTAACAATTGTTTCTAATTGAGTGACTTTTTCGGCAGGTAAGGAGATTTCTCCAGCGTTTAAACCATCTTTTATTTGCCAGGAGAAATCCCATCTTTGCTGTAACTGATGAACAGAAAGTTCGGTTTCAGCAGCAATAATTACTGCGACATTTTCACCCTCTTTAATTCCTGCATCTTTCAAAGCGCGATCAGCAACTTTTAGCAGCAATAATTGTTGCGGATTTAACTTTTCTACTTCATTCGGGGGAATTTTGTAAGCTAAAGTATCGATTTCAAAATCTTTAATGTATGCTCCTACTGGTGCTTTACCTTCTGGTAAATCGTACTTTTTAAGTAAGCTTTCTTGTTCTTCGATACCTTGCCATCTTTTCGGTGGTAAAGGAATAAAATGCTGTGTTCCGTCATAAATGCTACGTTCAAAAGCATCTAATCCATTACACTCACCAAAAAAGGCATCCATACCAACGATCGCAATTTTTGCAGATTGTTCAGTCATTTTATTTTTCCCCTCTTTCCAGAATTAAATGAGCGTTAGTTCCACCAAAACCAAAAGCACTTATAGCTGCACGTTTAACTGATGCTTTCCCCTGCCATTTAGTCGCATTTCTAATAATTCTTTTAGGTGCAATTACATTGTCATCAGAGCCTATAGGATCGGTGACATTAATGGTTGCGGGAATGACATTTCCACACATGCTTAAAATGACTTTCATTAAGCTCACCGAACCCGCAGCGACTAGCAGGTGTCCGACATTTGCCTTCACAGAACCGACTAAAGGTGTTGCTTGATGTTCACCAAAAAATGTTTCGATAGAGTTAAATTCGGTGGTGTCTCCTAATAATGTGCCGGTAGCATGGCACTCCATGTAATCGATATCTTTAGGGCTGAGTTCAGCTTCAGTATATGCTCGCTCAAAAGCCTTAATTTGCCCTTGAGAATTCGGACTTAAAAGATGCTTGCCCCTACCATCATTGGAGAGTCCAATACCGCAGATTGTCGCTAAAATTTTATCGCCATCTCTGATAGCATCACTGTGTCTTTTTAAGACAAACATTCCTATGCCTTCGGAGGTAATTAGCCCCCTCGAAGTGTTATCTAAAGGACGGCTAATGTCATTTTCCGGATATCCTTGGATACCAGAAAAGAACATTCGTAAAAAGAGCGGATCGGAAGAACTAATTCCCCCAGCTATCATCAAGTCAGCTTTATGCGATCGCAAATAATGAGATGCCAGTTTAATCGCATATAAAGGTGAAGAACAAGCTGCGTCTAAGCAAAAATGAATATTCGATAAAGACAGAGCTTGAGCAATCATCGCTGCTGGAAAGCCTGATATCATAGCGTTATAAGGAGACGCTTTGATAGATGTTGATAAAGAAGGCAAATGAAAGTCTTTCTCTTGCAAAAGTTCCTGAATTGCTGGCTGTATTGTTTGCTGATAAATAGGAGCAAACAATTGATTAGAAGCTTTTGTAGGTAAAGATAAAGTACCTAAAATTACGCCGCATTTGGAAAGTACAGCTTGATTACCCAAATAGCCACTTTGCTGAATCGCTTGTTTAGCAGCGTACAGCGACCATTGAAAAGTGTTATCCAAACTAGCAAGTAGTTCGGGTGGTAAATTATATTCAGTTGGCTCAAATTTAAAATTACGAACAAATCCACCATTGAGGTTATAGATTGTTTCCGGTTTCCCTTTTACTGGATCGTAAAAGATTGCCGGATCTACTCCGATATCCTCAATAGTTACAGATGATATTGAATCTTTTTGTTCGTTAAGATTCTGCCAAAATTCTTCTGGGTTTTTAGCCCCAGGAAAAAGGCATGATAAGCCAATTATGGCGATTTTCTCCACTGCTGATATCCTCGCTTGGGTTTAGCAAAAGAGGGAGATATCAATTCAAATTTGGACGTCGCATAACTATGTGATGAATCGTAGAGACGTTCCGGTGGAACGTCTTTATTCCGGTGGAACGTCTTTATTCCGGTGGAACGTCTTTATTCCGGTGGAACGTCTTTACAACACGTTAAATTTATCGACGTGCAAAATCATCTCAAAAATATGCAATGCCCAAATTTGAATTGTCTTATACCAAGTTGCGAGTAAAGATGTCATTCTGAGCGGAACATAGACCAATTCAATAATTGTAGAAAAACCTCTCCACTAACCCCTCCCCTTGTAGGGGAGGGGAATTTGACTCCCCCTTCCCTTGTAGGGAAGGGGGTTGGGGGGTTAGGTTTTTGATTACTGGATTGATGTTCTAGCTGAGGATGACTTTTTTACGTTTATGCAACTTGGTATTAGTACTCCCCGAACTTGAAAGGATTTACGCTATTCCCCAAACTGAAAAGGATTGATCAGGATTTACGCTGTTATTGAACTGGAAGTAATGTTACTCGTTTTCCACTTAAGAAAAACTGATTAAAAAACCGCAGAGAACACAGAGAACGCAGAGAAAGTAAAAAATGAGAAATTCGTAGTGAGCGCTAAAGCGCTCAAATTACTTACGCTTGGATAATTGCATGGGCCAAATTACGGCTTTTGCTCCCATAATCCGTGAGTAAATTTCTCCTTCGCGACTGTGTAAAATGAAATTAGCTGTTACGCCGGTTTGTGTTTTTCCTTCGATTTCGCACGAAACATAAAATGGTTCGTTGCATGGTGTGACTGCAAATTGCTCGGAATGAGTTAATTGTCCGGGTAAACAAACTTCTTGATGAAGATGGCTTAACCAAATCCATAAGGATTGTGTACTCAAGTCAGTTGTGTAAGGATTGTGCCAGCGAACTGGAAACTGTCCTTGTTGTTGTTCTGTGATGTTTTTCCAAAGACATTCTACAGTAATTTTTTTGGAATTGATGTTTAAAACTCTGGTGATTTGCTGAAATGCTGGTCCATGAAATAATGTGGAATCTCCATTTTGGTAAAAACCTTTACCAGTGGTGGTGATGATGTTATCTTCTTCTAGATTAAGTCCCTCATAGATAGGAACCTCTGGCATTTCTCGCAGAAGGTTTACAAAAGCTTTGAAATGATAGTGAGTTTTACCTTGTGGAGTTTTACTCAAAATTGTAGCTTGAAATTCGATACTTTGAGAACCAACTTTAGCAATTTCTTGCAGTTCTAAAATATGTTCGCTCGCTAAAGTGTGATTGAAAGTAATTCCTTTTAATACTTTGAATTCTCGACAATTGTTATATGTGTAACCAGGATACAGTTCTTCACAAGCGTTAATCATCCATGACATCGCGCAAGTTGCTGGCAAAACTTCCGAACCAGCGATTGTATGATCCACTAAAAAGGGATTAGCTTCTAGTGTCATTTTGCGGCGAATTCGATAACTTTTTAGTTCAGAATCTAACTCGGCTGCTGGTGGAGTAATTGGACTACCAATAACAACTTGTGTGGTAGCGCAATTAACAGCTTTGAGTTCTTTAACTAACATTTTCGTGCCGACATCTACAGGAATAATATCAATTCCCCTTTCAGCAAAGGCTTTTTTCAATTCTGCTGTCACCATCCCGCTATCCCAACCACCCCAGTTGATAGCGACGACATGACAATCGGGATATTTCTGTTTAATTAGATGAGCCGATTTGTTGAGGATTTCGTTAGCGATCGCATAATCAGTTTGTCCAATATTCCCATAAAAACCAGCTACGGAAGAAAACAAAACTAAATGCTGAAGTTGGCTGGGATGTACGCAAGCTAAAAGATTTTCCAATCCCTTAACTTTTGCCGTGTAAACCTTTTCAAAATCTTGTTCTGTTTTCTTTTCAATTAACTTATCAGCTAAGTTACCAGCGCCATGTATAATGCCTGTGATGGCTCCTGTGCGCTTCACAACAGCGGCAATTTTCTCGTTTAAGGCAATGGGATCTGTAACATCGACGCTGATATATTCTGCGGTATTTCCTGTCTTTTCAATACTAGAAATTGTCTCTTTTATTTCCCGGCTGGAAATAATGTTGTTATAAACTTTTTGCACACTCATGGGTGTAGGCTTCTCTCCTTGAGAAAGAATATTTTCCATGATGCGTTTTTTCAGTACAGCATCTTCAAAACAACCTTGAGCAAAGTCTGGCTCCGTTAACGCGATCGCACTCCGACCAAGCAATATAAACTTCCCTGGTTGATGCTGCGCTAATTTGATAACGCACTGCGCTGTAATGCCTCTTGCACCACCACTAACTAGAAAAACTGATGTTGTAGGATTTTGTGTTTGTATTGTCATAAATTTATTGTTAGTTGATGGTTGATAGGGGATAGTGGTTAGTTGATGGTGGATAGTTGTTGGGTGTTGGTTGATGATTGTTGGTTGATAATTTTTGGGTGTTCTATTAACCACTAAGTACTATCTCCTAACAACTATCCACTAACAACTAACCACTAACAACTATCCACCAACCACTAACAATTCGCGACGCTGACGATAGTTACTCTACCTTGGGAACCATATCCAACTTCACTAATACAATTATTCGGGTCGTGAAGTTCGGCTATGATATGTTGCGCTGACTCTTGAGCGTTAATAGCAGGATGCAAATCAATCGCTCGACAAAATACCTTTTGCCATTCCCATTTCAAGGTTTTAGTTAATCCAAATAAACCGGCACTGATGGGACCATAATTTACTTTATGTTCCAGTCCAAATGCTCCATCAAGACGCGCAGTGGTGCAGAACAAACTGCGTCCATGTCGTGCGGCTTCATTTAGGGATTTTTTCAGATGTTTTGCTATCAGAAAAACGTGTTTAACGATCGCCTTTTCTTCTGCAAGATAAGGAATTTTCCCGTTGTGGCTGACTTGAAAGGCTGGATTGAGATGAATGAAGGCTCCAATCGTGCCATAATTACTAGCGATCGCACTCAATTGTTGTTGCAAATGTTCTTCGGTTAAATCCGCAAGCTTGACATTAATCACTCCTGCTGGTATTACCGATGTTTGGAAAACAACCGATTGAGGGAAACTTAAAACAACCACTTTCCAGCCTTTATCTGTCAGTAATTCAGCCACTTGAGAAGTAGTGAGGGAACCATCATCGGTGATTAAACAGATGTGTCCCTCTGGTAAATCGAAGTCTAAAGAATCCGGTGGGGGCAGAATTTTGAGTTGGACGGGACGACGTTGCACATTATGTTTAACGTTGTCTAATTCTTCGTCTGACTCATACTGAAACTTTTTTTTTTCACCTCCAACCAGCTTCTGGAGATAATCGACAATTTGACCGATGGTGCGTAAATCTCCCAATTCTTCTACATTGGGTTTGGGTAAGTCGGGATACATTTCTTGCATCGCTCCCAAAATTTCCACCCGTTTAATCGAGTCAATTCCCAAGTCAGCTTCCATATCCATGTCGAGTTCTAACATCTCTACTGGATAGCCGGTCTTATCACTGGTGATAGCTAACAAAGTTGCACCTAAGTCTGCAATCTCACTAGCTGGTGATGCATCTATTGTTTCTGTTGTCTCAATTTCCGTAACTACTGGTTCAGGAATAACAATTGCCGGAACTTCCGTAGCCGTTTGTACTTCTTGAATAGCTATTTCTACGGAAACTTTTTGCGAAGCATGAGATTGCAGATATTCAACAATTTGACCGATAGTGCGTTTTTCTGCCAGTTCTTCAAGATTTGGCTTAGGCAAGTCAGGATACATTTCTTGCAACCCACCGAGGATTTCTACCCGCTTAATCGAGTCAATCCCTAAGTCTGCCTCCATATCCATATCCATTTCCAGCATCTCGACTGGATAGCCTGTTTTGTCACTAGTAATAGCTAACAGGTTGTTACCCAATTCAGTCAAGTTTATCGTCGCATCAGAAGTAGTTGCTAATGTAGATTGAGTGCTGATTGCTACATTGACGTTGACTGTGGGTGCTTCCACAACAGGTTGCGGTGGTGTTTCCACTACCTTGGCTATGGGTGCTTCAATTACAGGCTGTGGTGGAGTTTCTACTACCTTGATTGCGGGTGCTTCTACAACAGGTTGCGGTGGTGTTACCGGAGTAATGACAATGGGTACTTCAACTACAGGCTGTGGTGTTTCTACAACCTTGGCTGCGGCTACTTCAACTACAGGCTGTGGTGTTTCTACAACCTTGGCTACGGGTGCTTCAACTACAGGCTGCGGTGGTGTTTCTACAACCTTGGCTACGGCTACTTCCACAACAGGCTGCGGATTGATGGTAACTTCAGTAACTACCTCATTCCCAGACCCTACCAACTGTGTATACTCTTGCTGTATGAGTTGGAAAAAGCTCTTGGTATACTCTACCTGTTCCTTAAGATACTCCTCATGAATGCGTAGGGTTTCACCTTGTTGAGAGTGAAACTGCATCATGCTACGCTCTAAACTTGCCTTGAGAAGTGGTAGAAGTTCCGACGCTGATTGTGAAGAGTTACCGTTAGCAAATACAGAATTCTGCTGCTGCATCAGTTGGAAAAATGTTCTCGCATATTCCATCTGATGATTCAGATAAGTTCCGTGAACTTGTAAATTTTCGCTTTGATTTTGTTGAAACTGTGTCAGGAGGAACTCTAAACTTTCTAAAACCTGTTGGTAATTTAAAGGTTTTTCTGGTGAGTTAGGCATATGCGACTCCAGAACTGGTTGATGAGATGGAGTTTCTACAGTGGTAATATCACTGAGAACGACGTTTTTATTATGTCCGTTGCTTTTGATAACTGCTGGTGTGGGAGTAGTCACTTCTAACTTCACTTCCACCCGTTCTTCAGTCGTAAAGACGGGAACGACAAGGGCATTATCTTCAGATTTGCTGACGGGTAATGTTACTTGATGTCCGTCTTGCAAAGCTGTAGCAAAGGCGTTTTTCGTTTTTTCAGAGCGATAATTAGTGCCGTTTAAACGGACAATTAGCGCTTTGTTTTTCTGCTCAGGGGGAACTTCGGGTAGAAGTTGGTAGGGGTCGAGGTTTTTCAGAGACAAACCAGCGACACGCAACTGTACTACAGCTTCTCGCAAAGAACGATCGCTATCTTTTTGAGCGCTGGGATTCAAAGCGATCGCTAAATGTGGGCGATCGCCTAAAATATCTTTCACCAAGTTAGAAAGAATTCTCCTCGGTCCAAATTCCACAAAGCAGTAACCACCGGCAGCATAGATATTTTCTATCTCTTGCTTAAACAGTACCGATTTGCTGAGGTGAGATTCTAAAATTTGGTGAATTGCTTGCGGTTCCTGGGGATACAGCTTACCTGTCACATTGGTGAAAACAGGTATTTTGGGACTTTGGAAAGTCACAGTTTTGCTAGCGATCGCAAAGGATTTCTGAGCAAAGGCAATCAGCGGTGTGTGGAATGCAGCAGAAACAGGTAGCAAAACTGCTGTACATCCTTGCTCGTGCAAAGCTTGCCGCACCTTGTTGATTTCTGTGGTTAGTCCTGCTAAAACAACTTGATTGGGGGAATTTTGATTAGCGATCGTTACTTGGGGAAAGTGCTTTAAAACCGCTTCCACCTTACTGATATCTTCTTTGACAGCCAGCATCGCTCCCGCATCATGATCGGGGTCTTGGGGAGCCGCCATCGCCTGTCCTCTAGCTTTTACTAGATATAAGTAGTCTTCCTCACTCACAACCCCCGCAGCCCATAAAGCGGTGAGTTCTCCAAAGCTGTGTCCGGCAACGAAATCTGACTCAAACCCGGCTTGCTGCAAGATTTTATACATCCCTGCACTCAACACGCCAATTGCAGGTTGAGCATATTCTGTGCGTTGCAACGCGGCAACTTGAGCATTTTTCTCTGCTTCCTCAAATACCGGTTGAGGAAACACAATTTCTGAAAGTGGCTGCAAGTTGTCTTTCAGCAACAAACTATCCATGTAGCCATAAAGACGCCGCAAGCTGGGGAAATTCATCGCCAGTTCTCGACCCATTTCTAGGTATTGAGAACCTTGTCCAGAGAAGAGAGAGACGACTTTGCCCTTCAAATTAAGACCAGAGGCGCGGTAATATACTCCTTGGGGATGTTCCCAAGTTGGAGATGAAGCGCGATTTCTCAAACAATCGAGACTAATTTGCAGGAATTTGGCAGCTTGTGTCAGAGAATCAACAACGAATCCGACTCTAGGCGCATTTAAAGGAATTTCTGTGGATTTGCACTCTTCAATTAGTGCTGCATAATGCTTGTCTGCATCAGGGAGTTGCAACTTACCTAAAATCTCTTCACATTTGCTCACCAGTTGCGCGTGAGTTTCTGCAAACAGCACCACCTCACTAGGAGTATTATGTACGCGGTAAGCGCGAATGTGCTCGGCAGTATGTTCTTCTAAAACAACGTGATAATTAGTCCCACCAAAGCCGAAAGAACTGACACCCGCACGTCTTGGGGGTTCACCTTCTGCCCGAATCCAAGGTCTAGTTTCGGTATTTAAATAGAACGCCGAATTTTTGATATTTAGTTTCGGGTTCGGTTCGGTAATGTTGATTGTCGGCGGCAATATCTTGTGATGTAGCGCCAAAGCCGTTTTAATTATACTTGCCGCACCCGCTGCCGCTTTGGTGTGTCCAATTTGCGACTTCACACTCCCAAGGGCGATATGCTGTTTTTTGTCTTGACTAAAAAACTCTCTCAAGGATGAGAATTCGGTGGGGTCGCCTGCCATTGTACCAGTACCGTGCGCTTCCACCAAACCGATACTTTCGGGTGCAAAGCCGGCATCTTCATAAGCGCGTTCTAAGGCTTTTACCTGCCCTTCTAGACGCGGTGCATAGATGCTTTTATACCGTCCATCGCTGGAAGTGCCGATACCTTTGATGACTGCATAGATTTTGTCATTGTCTCGTTCAGCATCTTCCAGTCGTTTGAGCAAAATCATACCGATACCTTCACCTAGCATCATCCCATCCGATTTAGCATCGAAAGGTTTGACTTTATCACCAGGAGAAACCGCCGGTGTTTTGCTGAAAGATATGTAAGCCATGACGGAGTTATCTAAGTCAACTCCACCTGTTAGCATCATGTCGCTGCGATGTTCTGTCAACTCGCTAATTGCTAGTTTTAAAGCACCGAATGAACTCGCACAAGCTGCATCAACTACGCAATTTATCCCGCCAAAGTTGAGCCGATTAGCAATTCTGCCGGCGACTACATTACCTAACATGCCAGGGAAGGCGTTTTCGTTCCAATTTACATAAGCGCTTTTGATTTTATCGACGATTTTTTGAGTATCTTCATCAGATAAACCGCTGCTTTTTAATACTTTTTCCCAAACTGGATATTGCAATCTCGCTGCTAGCGGCATTGCTAATTGTCCGCCTTGTGCGACACCTAAAACTACACCGACGTTCTCGCGATTAAACTCGCGAACTTCGCTGTAATTGGCATCTTGCATTGCTTCTTTGGCAACGACTAAACTTAGCAATTGGGAAACATCTGTAACTTCTAAGATGTTAGGAGGCAATCCGAATTCCATCGGGTTAAAATCAACTTCGGGAATGAATCCGCCTCGTTTGCAGTAGGTTTTATCTTTGGTTGTTCTGGGGTCTGGGTCATAGTATTCGTCTATGTTCCAGTGTGAGGCGGGGACATCGGTAATGCAGTCAATTTTATTAACAATATTATCCCAGTATTCTTGTAAGTTTCTCGATTGCGGAAATAGAGAAGCCATGCCAATAATGGCTATAGGATTGTGTTGAAGTTGTCTGTTAATTTTGTTGACTGACATTTTATTTTCCGACTTCATTTTTTTCTCCTCTATAACCTTAAGCACGGCTTGTTCACAATTGTTTATCTGGTCTTTCAACTGCGCCAGTGCAGTATCAATTGAATAAGCAGACATAGGAGGTAGCCTGATTCTTAGTACTGTGGAGTGTGAAGCTACAGCAATTTCTATTGCCTACCAATGCAGGAGCTATCTATTCTAAGCAGTTAGCTATCCTCAGAAGTTCTAAATGCTTTTATCGATTAGCAACACTACATAACACAACTTGATGCTTGTACAAGTAATTACTGAACAGGCGATCGCCGCAAGAAAAGCTATACAGCAATACAATGAAGATATTGTGTTGTTATGTTGATTACATTGTTGAAATCGGTCTAGTCCTAATTGCAGTGCCCCTTCTGCTTGACTAATGAATGGAGAAAGTGAAAACTTAGTAGTAGCTATTAGGACATAAACTCATTTGTTTCACACCTGGTTTGATTATCTAGCCTAATTTCAGCAACGTAGCTCGTGTTAATAACCACGTTATTATGATTGATAAATGTCATAGCCAGTTTCAACATCCCGGATAATACATTTTATAGAACTCGCCTTCAAAAAGTTGACAATTACGTTACAAAAAACATCACCTTTAATCGGAATTTATC
>CASBQA010000305.1 GCA_949127635.1 Nostocales cyanobacterium PMM_0069
GAAAAAATAGTTAGTTGAGGTTGGGAACGATGATGACTAGGATTAAAATCACTTTTTTCAACTAAAAAACTAGATATTATGTCAATAAAGCAGGTAAACTAGATATCGTCAAGAGTATGCCATCGAATGGAAAGTCTTACAGCATCGCCGCAAATCTGCGCCCACGTATTTGTTACGGGGAGAGTTCAAGGAGTAGGTTATCGCTACGCTACTGTTAATACAGCCAGCCAGTTAGGATTGCACGGCTGGGTGCGAAATCTGCCCGACAATCGCGTGGAAGCAGTCTTTGAGGGAGCGCAGAATGTTGTAGAAGAGATGATTCGCTGGTGTCATTCTGGACCACCTGCTGCTATGGTTCAAAGTGTAGTGGTTGAGTATGAAGAACCAAAAGGATTGCAGGGAGGATTTGAAGTTAGGCGTTTTTCAATGTAAAGTAGAGACGTTCCACTGGAACCTCTTTACAAGGGTTTCGGGCAACGCATAATTAAATTTTGGAGATGTCTATTGATAATTTTTTAAGTTTTATCATTACTCATCCATCTCCTTTAATGTAGCTAATGCTGACGGAGATAAACGACTGAGATAGCGGAATATCCAATATTTAAATATAGTGTCTAAAATAACCGGAAATGTGGCGATAAATAAAAATATTGCGCTTCTATTTGCTGGTAAACCTAGATGTTCTGAGAATCCTTCTAGAAGAACTTCCCACCCATGTGGTGAGTGGAATCCGACAAATATATCTGTAAATAAAATAATTAAAAAAGCCTTAGCACTATCACTTAGACCATAAACAATTTCATCCATAAAAGACTTGAGCATCACAATTTCCCTTTTACTTGTAGTGATGACTACGCCAAAAGCGATTAGTGATATCAAATCAGCAAAAACATTGCTAATGGCATTATTACTTTTACCAATAAATTCTTCAGCAAGTTCAAGTGCTTTATCTTTAACTTTTTCTTCTATCACCTCAGAAGAAAGCAGGGGTGCTTGATGAACCAAATTGTTAAATTTAAGTTGTCTTTCAAAACTCTTTAATTCTTTGAGAGCTTCTTCTTCCATTTCCGAATTTAGAAAAATTTCGGATGTATTTTCACCTCGAACGCGCTCTAATATAGGACTTATTATTAATTGTTTAGATAATAATTGCGTTAAAAGCGGTACAATAACTAGCATTGCCAAAAATTTGACTGCCGTTGTTGTTCTATTTTTAGAAGCTCGGTAATCTTGAACAAATTGCTGCTCTGATTGTGGATTAAAATCACTTTTTATTTTATTAATTGTTCTGCCAATTGATCTAGGTATAAATCCAGTTTTTTTCATGACAGGTTGAACTTTTTTAACTTCTTCAGGAGATGAATCTGGTTGCTTTTTCACTTTGTCACTCCTAATTTGTAGTGGTTCAATCGTTATTTATCTTAATTCAAAATTGATAATGGCTAATGAGTAATTGCTCATTAGCCATTATGCATTAAATATTATAGACTATTCTGAGTGTACACCGATTAAAGGGTTAGGTACAGGGAAAGGACGATTTTCGATAATTTTAAATTTACCTATGTTCGCGTCATAGGCAAATACTTCTCCAGTCTCAATCTCATAAATCCAAGCGTGGAGAGTAAGTTGACCGCTGTGAAGTCTAGAGCGAATAATTGGGTAAGTCTCTAGATTTTCTATCTGCGTCAGGACATTCTGCTCAATTGTTATTTTTAAAAGTTTATCACCGGAACAATGTTGATAGTTATCTAAAACCAGACGCCGAGTTGCTTCCCCATGATGCTTCAGCCAATCGTAAACTAAAGGCATCTGTTGAGCAAGATTACCTACTTGCAATAGTCCTTTCATCGCTCCGCAGTGAGAATGACCGCAGATAACAATGTCTTTGATATTCAAGGTTTGAACAGCATATTCTATACCAGCGGCTTCGGCACTATTTAACCTTCCATAAGCTGGTATCATATTACCGATATTACGGATAACAAATAATTCACCAGGTTGGCTTTGAGTGATTAAACACGGGTCAATGCGTGAATCGGAACAAGTGATAAATAAAACTTCCGGAGTTTGACCCTGAGATAAATTCTCAAACATCTCACGGTGGATGGTGAAATAATTATCATGAAAATCGTTTAGTCCAGCAATTATTCTTTTTAGTGGCACGGTTTAATTACCTCAAAAAATATGTGTTCAGTTTAATCATTCATCAGATAGAATTGTTTTTCCTGATAAAAAATATCAACTTTTGGGAAACAGAGATACGGAAAAAGAACCGCATCTCTCTACGTGCAAAGCTTCTCTAATGAGCAATCCACTGTGCAT
Source organism: Nostocales cyanobacterium PMM_0069 (assembly GCA_949127635.1). Lineage (GTDB taxonomy): Bacteria > Cyanobacteriota > Cyanobacteriia > Cyanobacteriales > Nostocaceae > Hassallia. Next base: position 2,323 of record CASBQA010000305.1, read on the forward strand.
CAGAAACAATACACACACCGCCAAATTTCTTTAATACTGGTTCGATTGCTGCTACTAATTGATGTTCTTGTTTTTCGGTACAAATACTCATTACATAACCATTGGTGAGTGCCTGTGTTCCTAAATCATTGATGACTCTACCTCTATCGCCTGTACCTGTAACGTTCTCAATGATAGTATACCCAGAAACACCCGCTTTTTCGAGAATCTTCAGAACTTGAGGCAGCTCTAAGGAATTGGTAATTATTTCTACTTTCTTAACTAATTCCACTTGTTTAAAGTCCCATGATTTTGATGATATTCATATATAAGGGAATCCCGACAATAATGTTGAAGGGAAAGGTTAGCGCTAAAGCCATAGAAACGTACAAGCTTGGATTAGCTTCAGGAACTGTCATTCTCATCGCTGCTGGTACCGCTATATAAGAAGCACTTGCACAAAGAACGGCAAACAAAAGGGCATTTCCTTGAGAAATACCGATGATTTTGGCGATAATTATGCCGAAAATTGCATTTGCTACAGGCATAAATATAGAAAATGCAATCAAAAAAGAACCTGTTTTGCTCAAGTCTTTGATTCTTCTTGCTGCTACCATTCCCATATCTAATAAGAAGAATGATAATGTCCCGTAAAATATTCCTTGGGTAAATGGCTGTAATTTCTCCCATCCTTTTGCCCCGGTGAGAATGCCGATAAGTACGCTACCAACTAAGAGAAATACAGAACCATTTAAAAAGGCTTCTCGGAGAACTTCACTCCAAGAAAATTCCGATTTTTCTGATTCTTTTTCTTTGCTTTTACCAAAAATTCTTACTAAAACAATTCCCACGACAATTGCCGGAGATTCCATCAACGCTAAAGCAGCTACCATGTAACCATCTGAGTTGATGTTAAGAACTTTAAGAAAAGACTGTGCAGTGATAAATGTGACGGCACTAATTGAGCCATAAGTTGCAGCAATAGCTGCTGCATTATATGCGTCAAGTTTGATTTTTAGGATAAAAAAAGAGTAGACGGGTACTAAAGAAGCCATGAACACAGCTGCTAAGAGTGTCAGCACTATTTGTGGATTAATTCCACTTTCCTCAAGTTCATATCCTCCCTTAAACCCAATAGCGAGTAAAAGATAAAGAGAAAACAACTTTGGCAAAGGTGCAGGAATTTCTAGATCGGATTTGACAAAAATTGCCAGCATTCCTAAAAAGAAAAAAAGTACTGGTGGATTCAATATATTCGACAAGATCAGGCTCGAATTCATGTCTGATAACCCCGATGTGTGCAACTAATCATGAAAAACTTATCAAAAATGCAAGCGATCGCTAACC
>CASBQA010000306.1 GCA_949127635.1 Nostocales cyanobacterium PMM_0069
TACTTAAGTAGTTGGACACAATTAATTACAAAAAACATGGGCTAAAATCCTTACCTGGCAAAGAATCTATATTGTAATTAATTCTGTCTGGTTACTTAACATTGTACAGACGTGATTAATCGCGTCTCTACTAACTACTAACAATTAACTGCAAAGACGATATTTTTGAGCTTAGGGCAGATGGGTTGATGCCTGCTTTGTGTGCTACTAATGCACCTACTGCCTCTAAATATGAGTTTACCTGTATGCACTTGATTCCCAAGGGTTCGGGAGGAACTTGCATTTGAGTTTTGTTTTCAAGGACGGTGATGATTTGGCATCGTCTATTATTCAAGCTTAACAGAGTGCTACCACCACAGGCGGTTGCAGGTACAATGACGGCATCAACTTGATTAGCCCAAACATCAGTCGGTTCGGACAATTGATGAGTTTGGGCGATAATAAATTGAGGTGCGCGACTCAAACCGACAAGGACGCATGGTAAGAAAGTATAACCTAATTCTTCGGCGGCAGAACGTGGAGATAAATCGGGATCTATCGGTACGGAAGAAAGTGCGGGGGAATGAGCGCAAGGAATTTGAAAGGTTCGCACTATTAAATGGCTAATTACCGCTTCTGCACCTGCGATCGCATCGACTCCTTTACCGTGACGGTAGTTTTGATCGGCTTCTTCATCAATATTATCAGGGAAACGGGCAACAACTGCGATCGCCTCCGCCCCAGCTTTATTAATTAGTACTTCCGCTGCCCTTAACAAGCTATCTGGGTTGCCAATTGTCCCCCAACTTGCCCCCGATGCCGATGACCGCAATTCCACTTCTAAAGGTGCATCAGTTATTACATAATCTGTCAATGATAATCCTAAGGTGGCTCTAGCGGCATCGGCTGCTTGCAAATGTCGCAGTTGCAACTCTGGCTCAATTCCTTGGTCTAAAAGCAAACCTATGCGATTTTGATGAACTGGACGCAAACCCCAGCATCCGGCAGCAAATTTGTCAAGTCCATAACCTTCAACGTAGAAAGTATTGGGCAAATTACGATATAAGCTGGCGCCATTGAGGACATTGGGGTGAGTAATTAGGCGATCGCAAACTTGAGATACACATGAAGCAACTGGCAATGCATCTCCTGCATAACCGCCAATTTCTGCCCCAATACCAGTTGGTACAATTAAAATAGCAGTATATGGACGAATCAATTCACGCATTCCCAGTTATTAGTAGATTTCAGGTAAATCAACTACATATATAAAACCCCTTTCCTTGTAGAGACGTAGCACAGAATAGTCTGTAACGTGCATTCGATATTAGCGATAGGCTGTGCTATGTTAGCGCTCCAATTACAACAGCTTCAACAGTGCATGATTCTTTTTCAACATCTACAGAAGTAATTGCCCATCGGAGAGGTTCTCCCTCTTTTTGTAACTCTGTCTCAATTGCTTTTAGCAATTCTGAGGGAGTTTCTTGCAAGTCGATTTCTGCGGTGATAAAATGCGTAGTCATCTTAGTTCCTTTTGATTAATATTTGAGCGTGAATAGCTTGATTAAGACTTAACTACAATACTGTTTAAATAAATTTTAGTTGTTAATAGTAGTTAGTGAGACTTTTTTCCCAACTAACATTTAACAACTAAAATTTATTATTCTTTCCCAAATTGTAACTGATAAACGATATCTTCTTTTCCTGTCTCAAGTTTCAAATCCGAACGGGGATAAGCGACACAAAGTAGAGCATAACCTTGTTTTTGTAAATCTGGACTAACACCCATGCCATCACTTTGATCTACAGTTCCTTGACTAATTTGACCTGCACAAGTTGTGCAAACACCTGCATGACAAGAACTTGGTAAATCTAAACCAGCAGCATCGGCAACCGATAAGACGGTTTCATTGTCAGGAACTTGCAAAGTGTGAGTTTTGCCTTGGTGTAAAATTTCAACGGTGTAAGTTTTAGACATATACAATTATAAGGTGATGCAATGGACAAATGTATTATATTATCTGAATTAGTTAAAAATATCTAGATGCTACCATAAAATTTTAGGTTAAAAAGTGATCCTGTGGGGGGAATTGCGATCGCGCAGCCCAACCCAGGCATCGCTGTGTTGAATAATGGTTTAAGACCGTTTTTGGCTAAATGGCATCCGTTGTTGTAAACATAGGAAGCTAGACGATCTGTGGGGGTGAGTATTGGTAATGCAGCCCATTGCGAATTGCAAATTGTCTTTATAGATTATCAGGGTCAATATTTAATTCTCGCAACTTAGCGGCTAGGCGTTCAGCGCGTTGCTTTTCTTGCTCTGCACGCTGTTTTTCCTGTTCTGCTAATTCTTGCGGTGTCGGCACTAACTGCCCTTGTGCCGTAAAATAGCGTAATTGATTGTCCTGCACACCTAAGTATAAATCTAACTGCTGACTCCATAACCAACCTTGGGGGTTCGCTTCTATTAGTTGGTAATGAGCGTCTACTAAATGAAACCCCACAAATTCTAAATTATTGGGGTCAAACCAAAAATACTCTGGCGTGCGAAAGATATCTTGGTATATTTGTTTTTTTAAGCCTTTATCTGTGGCTTTTGTGGAAGGTGAAAGCAACTCGACAATGATATTTGGATATTTACCATCTTCTTGCCAAATCACCCAACTTTTACGCGGTTTGCGATCGCATCCTAGCACCACAAAAAAGTCTGGACCGCGAAATTCTTCTGATTTAAGCTGACGTTGGCTGTAGTAAATTGTCAAATTTCCCGCTGCATAAAAGTCATTGCGATTTTGCCACCACAATTCTAAGCATTGTAATAACAGAATAATTTGGCGTAGATGTAAATCGCTTTCCAATGGTGGTTCGTCACTGTAGATATCTCCTAGCGGAAATATTATATCTTCTCCTGGTTCTAATTCTTGGGCAACTGACATGACTTTCTTGGGGCTAAGGGTGAGACGATGGGATGAACACCTGCGGGTGGATGCACAGATGTAATTACTATCATAGGGGTTGCTGATTTATAGTTATATGCGATCGCCGTACAGCGCTTCTCTTCGAGACGCTTCGCGAACGCGCATGAAAACCGCAAAGCGTGTCCGACAGTACAAGGCGGGTCTTTGAACATCGCCCCCGTTGCTCCGACAATATGATTTAAGGCTGATTTGGCAGCTATGTTGTAACAAATAATGAACCTATAAACTGTAACATCTAGCTGCAAGAAACCAAAGAAATTGGTAAAATTCTAGTCGCTTCTACCCGAAAAATCAAAGATAAAATTAACGGCAACCTATCTAGTTAATTGCGAATTGCGAATTATGACTTTACTGTTACTGCCAAATGTAACCCTAAAGCATCCAACAAAGAATTTAGACTGTAAAACTCAATTTCGCCTTTCTCTAATAGCATCTGGTCAAGTTTATTGTAGAGTTCCTTGACTTGTGTAGAAAGCTGATCAACTCCACCATGCGCTTCTATGACATTTTTCAACGCCTTACTTAACATTTTCGGATCGCTTTCTTCTAAAACAACTTCTATATAAACTGCTGCTTCTAGTGGATTTTTTAAGTCTTGAATCAGTTTTTCATGGTAGCTTGTACTTCTACGCATCATCTCTACTCCTATAGTCTTTCCAATATTCCTTGGCTTTAGCAATATCTTTATCTTGAGTGCTTTTATCGCCACCACACAAAAGAATAATAATTGTTGACCCTTCCTGCCCAAAGTATATGCGGTAGCCAGAACCATAGTCTATTTTAAGTTCAAAAACACCATCACCAACTGATTTACAATCACCTAAATTACCCTCCTCTACTCGGTCAAGCCTTGCTCTGATTTTAGCCTTTGCTTTTCTATCCCGCAGAGAATCAAACCACTCAGAAAAAACATCTATATCATCATATCTTAAATAATTCCTAATTTCTTTTGGTTGAACTTCCATGTTGAAATTTTCCCAAATGCGCGATCGCGTTATCATTGATCAATCCAGGGTGCGATCGCTGTAAACCAACAATATACACTATGTAGCAATGATTGCACTCACCAACGAACATTAAGCCTTAAAGTTAGAACATTAAGCCTTAAGGTTAGAGCATTAAGCCTTAAGGTTAGAGCATTAAGCCTTAAGGTTAGAGCGATCGCTGTTGACAAGAAGTAAAGGTGCGATCGCTTATGCAACAATATTGTAGTTTTTGTGCAACTTAAACATAATATTATTTAAGAGAAAATCAACCCTTGGTGATTAAATACCGAGAAATTACGGAGATAAGCAAAAAACTTTATTTCAAAGACTGCGTTTTTTGCTGAACCAGTAGACAGACTAATTGAGACAAAATAGCACTGAAAAGCTTTAAAACTGTGTAAAATTATGTCTCGAAGAAAACGTAGTTCCCGGATTCTAGAAAAAGCTGAATTTAGAGTTGCTGGACTGAAAGCTATTGATCCAAATATCAATTTTGATGATAGTTGCAACATGCAAAATCTGACTCAATTAATAGAACAGTTTCACAATATGCTTGATGATTATAACGCTGGTATAGCTATGATTGACTCTTCTAAAAAAAAGTTGGATGAGATGGAAAAAACCTTAAGTCAGGTTTCAGACAAAATGCTGACTGGGGTTGGTTTCAAGTACGGCAAAAACAGCAATGAATATGAACTTGCAGGTGGTGTTCGAGATAGCGATCGTATCCGTAAAAGCAGATTGACACGCTTGAAAACTAATACAGATAAAACATCAAATGAAAATAAAATAACCGCCTAGTACAGCACGGCGTAAATAAACCACCCATTCTCAATCGCTAAAAAGCTTACTCCATATTACTTTTGACTTTTGACTTTTGACTTTTGACTTCCGCGTTCGCGAAGCGTCTCTGAAAGAGAAGCGGTACTATTTCCTTTGCGCGGAAGCTTAAGCGAGTAAAGTTAAGTGTCTATTAGCTTATGTTGGTCTTCGGTTTTTGTTTAAGGGACTATTATGTTCCCGGACGAGAGCGAATACAATCGGGTATATGATGGCGATCGCCTAATATTTCTAACAATGGACCATTAACGTCAAATTTAACCATACTTACCGACGCGACTAAAATATTCACCCGATAACGATAGCGTCCCAAATCAATTCCCAGTAAACTGCAAAGCATAATCCGAATCGTGGCTTTATGGGAAACCACTAAAACATTACCTTGGGAATGTTTTTCTTGAATTTCAGCAATTACAGGCATAGAACGGTTAGCAATATCTACCGCAGTTTCTCCACCTAGTGGCGCATTCCAAGCGGGTTCTGTCAACCATTTTACATAGTTTTCTGCGTAATTCTCTTGGGCAAACGATTTACTCTTTTTTTCCCATTCGCCGTAACTACCTTCCCTAAGTCCATCACGCAACTGCATATCCATACCGATAGCATCACAAAATGGCTTTGCAGTTGCAATTGTGCGCTTCATCGGGCTAACATAAACAGCCTCCCACAACAAGCTTTGATAAACATCGGCAAAACCGGATGCCATCTGCATACCCTCTGTCGTCAACTCCGCATCAGTTTTACCGCAGAAATTACCACTTTGACTAAAAGTAGTTTCTCCATGTCGCAGTAAATATAAATTGAGTGTCATAGCTTGTATTGCGATTGGGATAAAGGAGTTGGTGCAAAATTGAAGAAGGCAAAAGCCAGGAGGCAGAGGGCAGAAGACAGTATTCCTTTTGCCTCCAGCATAGCTGCCCTCTGCCTTTGTTGATAAAATACCATCAATCCCGCAATCGAGTATGTGACACTAGAACAAAGTAATGAACCAAAAAAGTCAATCAACGCATTAACCCAGAACTTCCACAATCTTAAAAATGAATGACCCGTTTTATACATGATAAATTTGCCAAAGACTATTTAGAAGAACTATTAAAAGACTACGGAGAAGTCAAAGCATCAGAAAAAGTATCAGGAGAAATTAAAGAAATAGATGTTTTATTCACTCCTGCCAAACAGCAAAGCTCTAATATACAAATACTGGGTTTGTTAGGAAGATTTGCTGAACATCCTGCGATAATAGAACCTTACCGCAATCCAGCTTCTACCGATGAAATCTGCGACTGTATTCTCAAATTATTAGAAGTCAAGGCTCTTCTGCGACGAGAAGCTAAAGCTAATAAAACCAAACTTCAGGACTCAGAAATTCCCAAATTGTGGGTTCTTACACCTACTATATCTGAAACTAGATTATCTAGCTTCGGAACTATGCAAAAAGAAGGTTGGTTATCAGGAGTACATTTTCTGCCAGATGCGTTGCGAACAGCAATTGTAGCGATACACCAACTACCCCAAACACCAGAGACATTATGGTTAAGGCTTTTAGGAAGGGGAAATGTGCAGTCACAAGCAATTATCGAGTTGCAAGCGTTACCATTAGATTATCCATACCAGAAAGCAACTCTTGAATTAGTTTACAACTTGCGCGAAAACTTGAGAGTAAATCAAGAATTAGAAGCAGATGATAGGGAGTTAATTATGCGATTAGAACCACTTTATCAAAGAGACAGAGAACAAGCCAAAGAAGAGGGAAGGCAA
>CASBQA010000307.1 GCA_949127635.1 Nostocales cyanobacterium PMM_0069
ACTTCTAAATCGCCAATTTCCGCTTCCAATCCGCGTTTTTCTTGTGCCGTCAAGTCAAGTTTATTTACCAAACTTCTTAATGCCGTTTGTGCCTGCTTATAATTGAGTTCCGCCTGAATATCTTCAAAACTGAAAATAGCTTTATCAAGTTCTTCCTCCCAACTAGAAGAATCACTTTGATGAGGATCGGGCAAAGGTAACGTCGAATTCATATTAACTTCGGATTTTTTCTTTAAAATTTTAAATAGATACCCTTATCAATCCTAGTGATTTTCTAACGTAGTAAGCACTTTAGTGCTTAAATCAAGCGCTTAAGCGCTTACTACGAAATAAACACACGAATTAGTCCGCGAAGGCGGACTTCGTTCATATAGCCGCGACTTTAGTCGTCAGGCAGTAGGTAGTACTAACCTCACACGGATATTTTCTTAAATTTGTTAGAGTACACACACCAGGATATTTCAGTTAAAACTCTGATAATGCCAGCATTTTAAGGCAACCCATGCTAACAAACATCCTACTTCAATCCAATCAACTCCCCACCCTACAATACACCTCCACCCCAGAGCGATTCGATGAAACCTGGGAAGCTCCCCTGGCAATCCTCCTGGGACTTGGACGCGCAGCCGGCGCCGACTTCATCGAATTATTCTTAGAACGTCGCAACTATATTAGTTGCCTTGCAGAAGACGATTCTATCACCAGCATTTCACCCAGTCTGGCTACAGGTGCGGGAGTGAGAGTATTTCGTGGCAAAGCCGACTGCTACGTAAGCACCAACGACCTATCATTTACCGGTTTAAAAACCGCATTAGAAAAAGGTCTTTCAATCTTAGGATTGCAACTACCAACACCTAACGCTTTCATCCCAGAAATTAACCTCGAACTACTTAGAGACTACGCCACCAAAAGAGGCAAAGATAAATGGCTACCTTTATGTAGTTCCATCCGCGAAATGGGAGAAGTCCTCCTTGATGGTACCGCTTATTTGCACACGAAAGCCAACCACGTCCAATCTCGCCGCGCCAGCTACTTCCGCGATTGGCAAGAAGTCTTAGTTGCCGCTAGTGATGGCACATTTGCCCGTGACATTCGTCTGACTCAATCTGTCGGATTTAACATATTGTGTGCTGATGGCGCAAATCGCACCTCCATCGCCGAACGCGCAGGAAATACCAGCGATGCCAACTTCCTGAGAACCTGGGATTATCAACAATCCGCCGAACAAATCGCCGAATCAGCCGGTAAAATGCTTTACGCCGATTACGTAGAATCCGGCACATACCCCATCATCATGGCGAATCACTTTGGCGGGGTAATTTTCCACGAAGCTTGCGGACACCTCCTAGAAACGACGCAAATTGAACGTAAGACCACACCCTTTGCTGACAAAAAAGGCGAAAAAATCGCCCACGAAAGTTTGACAGCATGGGATGAAGGACGTTCCGAAAACGCCTTCGGCACAATTGACATGGACGACGAAGGAATGCCCGCTCAAAGAACGCTATTAATTGAAAAAGGCGTTTTAAAGAACTTCTTAGCAGATAGAACCGGTTCATCACGCACCGGACATCCCAGAACCGGCAGCGGACGTCGCCAAAATTACACCTATGCAGCTGCAAGCCGGATGCGAAATACTTATATCGCAACTGGTGAATACAGCACAGAAGATTTATTTGCCTCCATTGACAAAGGCATTTACTGTAAAAAAATGGGTGGTGGTAGCGTTGGTGCCACCGGACAATTTAACTTTGGTGTAGACGAAGCTTATCTCATAGAAAATGGCAAAATTACCAAGCCATTAAAAGGAGCCATTCTCATCGGTGAAGCAAAGGAAATTATGAATAAAATTTCCATGTGTTCCCAAGATTTATCATTAGCCGCAGGTTTTTGTGGCTCCGTCAGTGGCAGCATTTACACCACAGTTGGACAACCCCACATCAAAGTAGATTCTATCACCGTAGGCGGACGCTAACCTCTTTAATTCGTAGTAAGCACTTTAGTGCTTTCTTGAGCGCTGAAGCGCTCACTACAAAATATTCAAAAATTCCCTAGAATTAACTATGCCGAATATCAACGAAATTGCAACATCCGCCAAGGAAACAGCTAACAAACTTGGCATTAATAAATTTGACATTTACGGATCAACTGTAGATGAAACCAGCGTACAAGTAGATCAAGGTGAGCCAAAACAAGTCAAAGCTTCAAATCGCTCTGGTGTCACCGTTCGAGTTTGGAACGAAAACAATACAATGGGTGTCACCAGCACCACAGATGTAGATCCAAAAGGATTGGAATTAGCTTTAAAAACTGCTTACGAAGCTAGCTTCTTCGGTGTTAAAGAAAACGTCCCCGATTTTAGTCCAGAAGCGACTGTCAACATCGACAATAATAAAAGTGAAAAAGCGGCTCAAGCACCGGTTTCCCAACTAATAGAAAGCCTAATTGTCGCCGAAAAAGAACTTTTAGCAATTCACCCAGCTATCAAAGGAGTACCTTATAACGGTTTAGCGCAAAGAGATATTGACAGGTTCTATCTCAACAGCAATGGTGCAATTAGAACCGAATCTCACTCTTTAGCATCGATATATCTTTACAGCAAAACCGAGGAAGAAGGTAAAAAACCGCGTAGTGGTGGTGCTTTTAGAATCAACCATAGTTTAGATAACCTAGACATTAATGGTTGCATCAAAGAAACCGCAGATAAAACTATCAGCCATTTGAACTATGAAAAAATCACAACTGGTAAATATCGAGTAGTGTTCTCAGCAGAAGCTTTCTTGAGTTTGCTAGGCGCTTTTTCTAACTTATTCAATGCTCAAAGTATTCTCGATAAGCAAAGTCTATCTACCCCAGATTCTCTAGGGAAGCAAATAGCCTCCCCGCTGGTTTCTGTATGCGATGATGCGCTGCATCCAGCTAACATTGGTGCGGAAGCTTTTGATGGTGAAGGAACTCCTACACGTCGAGTTTCGCTAATTGAAAACGGTGTTTTAACAGGTTTTCTCCACAGTGCGGGTACTGCGAAAAGAATGAACGCCAACCTTACAGGTAATGCAAGTATTGGTGCAAAAGTTAGCGTCAGTCCTAACTTTTACCATGTATTTGCAGCCGCCAATTCTGAGCAAGAATACAGTTTAGAAACTGCGGAAAATGTAATATTTATTGATGATTTACAAGCTTTACACGCGGGAGTGAAATCCTTACAAGGCTCTTTTTCACTACCGTTTGATGGTTGGCTAGTCAATAAGGGTGTAAAAACTAGTATTGAGTCAGCAACAGTTGCTGGGGATTTCCTGGAAGTTCTCAAATCAATTATTTATGTTGAGAAAGAACCAGAATTGACACCCGGAGGTGTTTGTCCGAGAATTTGGATTGATAAACTGTCGATTACTGGTGAGTAACAGTAGAGACGTTCCGCTGGAACGTCTCAATCACCCAAATTAGCATTATTCACCGCCACCTATGCCGATGTTAGTATTAAACACATCAGTACCACTTAAATTAGCGCCGATTAAAGTAGCGCCTTCTAACTCGGCACTATATAAGGTAGCATTGCTTAAGTTAGCGTTGGTGAGATTGGCATTATTTAAGGTCGTACTATTTACAAATGCTTCTTTTAAATTAGCACCTTTCAAATTAGCGCCAGTTAAATCAGCACCTTCTAAGTTAGCATTTTGTAAATTAGCACCCTTCAAATTAGCATTCCGCAAATCAGCACCAATCAAGTGAGCACCTTTCAGGTTTGCACCGCTTAAATCACACTTGAGACATTCTCCAGTTTTTAGCAAACGCTGTACATCAGCAGGATTTGCAGCTTTAGCGGGAACGGAAGCACCTAGAGATATAGCGCTTAATAAAGCGATCGCAGCTAAAGATTTAATTCTCATAAGTTTATTCCCTCCCAAATTTTTAGAAGCTATTTAATAAGTGTTCGGCACAAATCTTAAAGTTTTCCGTTGATTTGCAGCCGCTTACTTAACTTCTACACTGTCATTCTTACCCATTCCCGAATTTAACGCCTCATACAATGGGAGGAATTGTAAGTTTGCATTATATCCAACATTCTTGTTTGAGCTATGCTTAAGGGAGTAAGTTGCTTAAGCAATTAGTGAAGATTTAAAGTGATGAAAAGCCTTTGTGATAAGCATGTTGGTTGTTTGCTGAAACCCTTCTGCTACAGATAAGATTTAATGCAAATCAGAATCTGTCTTTGGGTAGAGAAGGATATCTAATACAAAAGACGAAGAGACGTAGCAGTGCTACGTCTCTACAAGGGTTTCGGGCAACGATTATCTCACCAGAGCGATCGCTCTCGATTTCCTCCCCATCCACAAAGCCAACACACTCAACAATACCAACCCCATCAACCCAGCTAAGGGATTTCGATTCACCCCAGTAACCCAATCAGGAACTGCACCAGAATATTTAGTTAATTGCCCAACATTGATGATGTAATAACCCCAAATTAAACCAGCGTGAAGTCCGATCGATAAGCCCAAACGCCCTCTACGCCAGCGTTTTGCACACACCAAAAAGAACGCCAGCAGCAATAAGCCGAAAAATTGCGGGGATGTCTGAATAATTTCTGGCAACGGTTTAATAAAGTGGGTGACAGCAAAAATAACCGCAGTTGCCCAAACTACCACACTGAGATTGTAATCACGCTGTAACTCATCAAACAGCCATCCGCGAAATAATAATTCCTCGGCAAATCCATAAGCCAAGGCAACAATCAACCCTTCTAAAATAACTCTCAGTAAAAAAATACTGGGTTTTTGCCATACCAGCCAACCCAGCAAACCTTCTACCCCAAATAAAATCAAAATATTAATTAGTCCGATCGCCAAACCATGCAGCAAATCGATTGCATTTTGCGGTGTTCTTTCTAAACCATAAAGTCTCAGTATCTGGGTTTGCTTGTAAACTTTTTTGCCCCAAAGCCGCAGTAACAAAATAAACTCTACATACAGCACTGGCATTGTCAAAATAGTAACCAAGTTGTCATCACGCACTAATAAGCGAATTGGTGCTGCTATTGGCAACCACAGCAACAACAATACCAATATAAATATACCCAGCCGAACAGGGGCAGGGTATTGAGACAGACGAAGAAAATTAATTTTCAAAAACGTTTTGCCTGTTGATTGTTATTCCTCAGGTTCAATTGTGCTGGTTAAACCATGATTTTTCAAGGTTTCACAATAAAACTCAGCGTGTTCCTGAGCACAAGTAATAACTAAAGCTAGCCCATTCGTATGAGCTTCCATCATGATACTAACAGCCTGGGGCTGGCTAAGGTTAGGCACTGTGGTTATTAGCACCTTCACCACATGCTCCATCGGGTTAAAGTCATCGTTATGGAGCAAAACGCGATATCGAGGCGCAAGTTTACGGGATGTTGAACGCTTCTCAATGGTTTCGACTGACACGGCTATTTGCTCTTTATCTACTACAAAGTCTCTGTAAGCGCGATCGCTTTACAGTTATTTACCTATTCTATCTTATACAAAAGCAAATAAATGGTCATGAAAAACTTTTGCTGCTTAGGTTTGATAATTGCATCAAGTCTTTGCCTGCTTTGATAATTCACTACTTTTGCAGCGTCTTACTAGGATACCACACTTTCACGCTCTTAAAATAGAGAAAGCAGCAATACAATCGTTGCCGCTACCCTTGTAACGTAATTATGGACATTAACCTATTTCAGCCAGGACAAATTGTGTATTTAGAACATGACACAAAACGCCTGTATGCAGAAGTGATTCAAGTTGTCGTTTCCCGTCAGTTGTGCTGGGTGCGTCCTTTGCTGTTAGTTGCTTTCATTGAAGAACCACCGATAATAACTGACCTGCGAGATGCATCTGACCTACTTTGGTCAATAAATTTATTTCAACCCGCCTTAGACACAGAAGTTATTACGCTGTTAAGTGTAATTTTTGCCAAAGAACCAAAACACGAGCTTGATTCAGATGCTAAACAGCAACTCAATCAATTTTTGCACTTTTTTTGGCAAGCGCACCCAGAAAAACCAGAAAATAAAGATTAAAGGAATTTTTTTCTCGCGTTGCATAATTCTCGACGCGGGCGATCGCCTAGAAGTGAGTAATATTATGCATGGCAATTAACTACTGAAATCATGAAAATAAATATCGAAGCACTGTTTTCACACTTTAAGTTATGCCAAAAAACCATCTTGTCTACTTAGTAGAAAAATCTCAGCAGTGGTATTGCCAATATTCCTGCACTGCCTCTACTACAAAAGTATCTATAAATAAAGACAATTTAGTTACAAAATGCAAATTAACTTAATGTATTCAACAATTATTTAAACTTCTCAATCAAAATTAGGATTAAAGGCTAGGAACCAACTTAATTCTACCTGCATCCATCTCTGACATTAAGAGTTCTAAAGCTTCATAATCAACATCGGAAATGTAACCCATTTGAGTCAGTTCCGAATTGATTTCGTTTTCAATTTCTGGAGTTAATTTTTTAATAAAAAGCGCTCTTTCTACTAATTTACGAATACCGTACTGAGTTCTCATATACAATAAACCAATTACAATTGTTACCAATTATCCAAGGTATTGTCTGGTATCAAAAGTGATCCAAATCAGCGTATACCTGTGATCTAAATCACAAGAATATCGGTTAGATCGTTTGCCATGAAATCAGGCATCTGCCAATGGTAAAACAGACACACAGAGATAATTGAATCTTGCTTCAATCAGTTTGACTCATTGGTTGACAAAGGTATATAGACATAACGACAGATGAGTCATCTACCCTAAGACTGTCTATGTTGATTGTTTTTTAAGTAGGGTAAAAATTTTGTATATTTAAATACTGTTTTTTAGACAGTTATAACAATCTTTTAAAGATATAGGCTCTGGTAATAAAGATTCAGCAAAGAGACGTAATACGAATGGTCGATGTCAGAGGAAAGAGATTATGGTCAAATACATCTATCTTCACAGTTTAATAATTTTAATAGGATCTAACAATGCAAGCCGTACTTGAATCTTCAAAAATTGCTGTTATTCGTCCCCAAAGCTGCTTAAATGCCGCAAACGCCTTAGAATTTGAGCGAGACTTGACGGCAGCTTTGAGGCAAAATGATATTTCTATCTTGGTTGTAGATTTTGCGGCAGTAGAATCTTTAGACAGCACAGGTTTGATGGCTTTAGTTTCGGCGTTGAAGCTAGCTCAAAGTTTAGGAAGGCGTTTTAGCCTTTGCGATGTATCACCGGCAATAAAAATTATATTTGAATTAACGCAACTTAATGAAGTTTTTGAAATAATTGAAGGTACGGCACAGTTGCCAGCAGTCTGACTTAAATAAAAACGGAGAATGCTGAAGCTGAGGCTAGACAACATAATGTGTGTGGCAAAAAATCCCACTCCACATCTACCCCGACGTGAAAATGAATGTAGAGACGTTACATGTAACGTCTGTAGGGGTTTCAGGTAACGCATCATTAAATTCGTCGGTGGATATCTATTAAGTAAAACAGTTTTAATTTTAAACAAGCGATGTTGAGAAACCTAATCAATGCTAAGGTTGGATGTGAGCATAAGAATTCAAGTAGCTAGAAGATAGCACAGTGGCTGTTCCAGTTGAAAAATTAATTACATCGGATATTTTAAAGCCAGCTCGTTATCTCGGTAACGAACTGGGTGCAGTACATAAGCCTTGGGATACGGCGACAACACGTTGGGTATTAACTTATCCAGAAGTGTATGAAGTTGGCGCATCCAACTTAGGGCATATCATCCTCTATAACATTTTGAATGCCCAGCCGCGCTCGTTATGCGATCGCGCTTACCTCCCAGCACCAGACCTTGCCGTAAAACTACGAGCAACGCATACACCGCTGTTTGCAGTAGAATCAAAGCGATCGCTAACTGATTTCGACATTCTCGGTTTTAGCCTCAGTTATGAACTGGGTGCAACCAATATCCTAGAAATGTTGGATTTGGCAGGGATTCCCCTTACATGGCTTGAAAGGTTAGAGGGAAATTATCCTTTAATTTTCGCTGGGGGACAAACGGCAACATCGAATCCGGAACCTTACGCCGATTTCTTCGATTTTATTGCCTTGGGCGATGGCGAGGAACTACTACCAGAAATTAACTTGGTATTGGCAGAAGGTAAAGCATCTAGCTTAAGCCGAGAAGAGTTATTGCTAGACTTGGCACAGATACCAGGCGTATATGTTCCCCAATTTTACGATATGGCAGAAGATGGCTCAGTTCATCCTTTGCGCCCAGATGTGCCAAAACGAATTTTGCGACGGGTAGCGACTCCCATACCCGCATATTCTACCGGGCTGGTTCCTTATATGGAAACGGTACACGATCGCCTGAGAATTGAAATTCGGCGCGGCTGTACTCGCGGTTGTCGCTTTTGTCAACCAGGAATGCTTACCCGACCGGCACGGGATGTAGAACCAGACAAAGTGGTAGAAGCAATAACCAAAGGAATGCGGGAAACTGGTTATAATGAGTTTTCTCTTTTATCCTTGAGTTGTTCCGATTATTTGTCCCTGCCAGCAGTCGGGATGGAAATCAAAAATCGCTTAAAAGATGAGAATATTTCTTTGACTCTACCAAGCCAACGGGTAGACAGATTTGATGAAAATATCGCCAATATCCTCGGCGGTACCCGTAAAGGTGGTTTAACCTTTGCCCCAGAAGCGGGAACCCAGCGAATGCGGGATATTGTGAATAAAGGTTTGACTAACGAAGAACTGCTGCGCGGTGTGAAAACAGCGAGTGAGCAAGGTTGGAATAAAATCAAGCTATACTTTATGATTGGCTTACCGGGTGAAACCGACGCCGATGTTATAGGCATAGCGGAAACAGTCAGCTGGCTAAAGCGAGAATGTTGGGCAAAGGGGAGAAAAACTTTAAATTTTAACTTGACAATTTCTAACTTTACCCCTAAGCCACATACGCCGTTTCAATGGCATTCAGTTTCTACCGCCGAATTTAAGCGCAAGCAAAATTTACTACGGCAAGAATTTCGCCGAATCAAAGCAGTAAAGGTGAACTTCACCGATGTGCGAATTTCGGCAATGGAGGACTTTATTGGACGAGGCGATCGCACTTTATCTAAAGTAGTCCGTCGCGCTTGGGAGTTGGGTGCAGGAATGGATTCCTGGTATGACAATGTAGAGCAAGCTTTTCAAGCTTGGGAAGTTGCGATCGCCGAATCCGGTAAGATGTGGAAATACCGTCAAATCGAAAACGGCGAATGGAATTTGTTTGGGGACTCCTTGGAAGACAAAGAGGACAAGGGGGACAAGAAGGACAAGGAAGACAAGGAAGACAAGGAAGACAAGGAAGACAAGGAAGACAAGGAAGAC
>CASBQA010000308.1 GCA_949127635.1 Nostocales cyanobacterium PMM_0069
ACACTGGCAACGTGCATACGTGTATCTTCACTCCAACCTTGGCTGAGATCGGCAGGAGTTTGTGCCCAGTTCCAAATCAAAGTATAAAATTACTTTTGAATGAGTGAATGCGTGACTTCCAAAGAAGCGGTACTAGTCCCTTCTTGCCGGTATCTGCCTGACATGTGCATAAGTTGATTTGGTTCACACCTAAAACAATATATAAGGTAAGCAATACTAGCTGAACAAAAGTTCCGTAAATCACGTAGAACTTACTGCATATATTAAAAGTTTTGTCAACATCACATATATGGCAGAAATTAAACGTAGTCTGGCAGTAGTTATCGGCATCGATCAATACAGCAATGGCATCCCGGCACTGCAAACCCCTGTCAATGATGCTAAAGAAATCGCCGCCACTTTGGAAAGCAAATACGAATACCAAGTCGTGTTAATGTTGGATGGGGATGCTAACAACGATAAATTCAACAGTTTATTGAGGGCTTTTGAACAAGAGAAACTACTTTTATCTGATGGCAGCCAAATCGAAATTGAAGAAACTGATAGACTATTTTTCTATTTTGCGGGACATGGCATCGCCTTAGATACCCTTGATAATGCCGATGGTCCTAGGGGTTTTCTTGTCCCTCAAGATGCACGGATGGATAACAACAGCACTTTGTTATCAATGATGCGACTGCATGATGCTTTGCAAAAACTGCCATGTCGTCATTTGTTGATTATCCTAGATTGTTGCTTTGCAGGGGCATTTTGTTCGGCAGGTAACAGAGAAGCGGTGCTGCAAAATCGACTATATCGCGAACGCTACGATCGCTTTATCTCTAGGTGTGCCCAGCAGGTAATTACCTCTGCAAGCGATGATGAAAAAGCTGCCGATTACCTATATCCTTTTGGACAACGCAGCGAACATGATGGACATTCTCCCTTTGCTGAGTTTCTCCTCAAAGCACTTAGAGGAGAGATAAACTTGTTTAAAGACGGTGTACTCACTGTTGCAAATAAATGGGCAACCCAAAAACATGATAAAAAGGCTGTTGGTCTTCTGTGGAATAACGATCCTCGCTTGCCGTTAGTACAGCAATTACTTAAATCTGATGTTGGCTGGTTGAATTTAACAGAGTTGGAGTTTGTCAAGCGTAGCATCCAAAAAAGACGCAACATGCACTTAAATGCGATCGCTATGATTAGTGCAGTGATGATATTGCTATCGCAACTTACCGCTTTTGGATTTATTCAACTTCGTTTTTCGATTGTCAATAACAATGTAGAGGAAATTAGGCGAATTCCAAAAGTTAGCAATTGGCAATCTTCTTTCCAGTCTATATGTCCTCAATTACACAATAACATTATGCAAATACCGCAAATAACACAGGCAAATATAGCTTTATATAGATGATTTCCACCTTTGGGATGCTCCCAAGAAAGAACCGTTTAGAAAATATTTTTTAATCACTTTAAGTTATAAATATGAATAAAAATAATGTTTGATTTCATCTATCAGTTTGGTTTATAGTGAACACTATGCACTTTACTGATGGCTTCTATGAACAAATCAATTGTAAAAAAATTAACTTACTGGGTCGTCAGCGCAGTATTTGTAGTATTTGTAGCCGGATTTTCTCTGCTTAACCAGCCTAGCGCTTTAGCTCAATTAGAAACACAATCCATACCTACAGAATCTATACCTACAATACCTACAGAATCCATACCTACACAATCCATACCCGCTCCAATAGCTCCAATAATATCCCCGGTTACGTTGCCAATACAGTCTGTAAGCGCAAACGTGACACGTTTGTTACAAACTAAAGAATGTGTCGGGTGTAACCTGTATGGAGCAGACCTGAGTTCGGCTAACTTGCAAGGAGCAAACTTGGAAAATGCGAACTTGGCAAATGCAGACTTCGAGAACGCAATTTTACAAGGAGCAAATCTGTTAGGAGCAAATTTACAGGGAGCAGATTTAGGTAAAACAAATATAGCAGGAGCAAATCTACAAGGAGCAAACCTGTTTGATGCAGACCTAGAGAAGGCAAACCTACAAGGAGCAAATTTACAAGGAGCAAACTTACAAAAAGCAGACTTGCAGAAAACAAATCTATTAGATGCGAATATACAAGGAGCAAACTTGCTAGGGGCTGATTTGGAAGATGCAATCATACCTCTAGGATTCACATTCACCGCTCAATAATAACAAGTACCTAGTACCGCTGCGCGGAAGTCACTCATTCAAAAGTCTTATATATCAAGGCTTTTGGCTGTTTGAAATGGTTGCTTTATTTCCGCCGCGTTGTACTAGTTGTAATTCTAATTCACATTCCCCGTCTATGAAACGACGGGGATTGTTGTTTTGATATCATGTCCGGTAAATTACTTATAACGCAATACAGTATGACTATAAGTCACGAGTGTGCGGCTTGCATAAATCAAAAATCGTAACGAATTAAATTCAGAAAAACTCTGCATTTCAAAACGCTACGATTTTATACTAAACTGTAATGTTTATAGCGATTCCCACATTCATGAGGTACAGAATATTGAATTAACCGCTTAGTCAAGAAGATAAACGCCGATGGACGCAGATAAATTTGTACCTCACCAGACTAGGAAACGCTATACATATTAATCAGAAGTGGAACTCATAGATTTTTGTTTACCTAGCTGATTTTTACCGCTATTACCACCTGCAATACTACGCAAATATGTCCCGCCAATAGTCACTAAAAATACTACATAAGCTCCAGCTTGCAGGAGATAAAGATGATCTCTGTAGCCAAATAATGATTTGAGGATAATGCCTGGGAATTGTTCATCAGGTAAGATTTTGGAAGTATTTGAAACCATCGGACCCAAAATGCAAGAATGGACTTTGGTAAAGCGTTCATAATAAAAACAAATACTTTCCGAAGCGCGATCGCTTAATGCTAAAGCAGCAGCAGCTTCATCAAAGCGTTGCAGTGCTGTCACTACCAAACCGGCAACAATAAATACCAAAAAAATGCCCATCACCTGGAAAAATTGCCGAATGTTAATTTTAACACCCCATTTAAATATCAACACACCAACAGCTGCTGCTGCCAGTAAACCGCTAACGGCGCCGAAAGCTGGCATAAATCCTTGTTGAAAATTGGCAGCGACAAAGAAAACTGTTTCAAAACCTTCGCGAAGAACGGCAATTAAAATTAACCAAAAAACGCCCCAGCCGGCATTATTATCTGCTTTGAGAGCGCTTGTGACTGCTCCTTCAACTTGAGCTTTCATAAATCTGGCTTGTTTGGTCATCCAGATGAGCATCCAACTGAGCATAGCGATCGCTAACACGCAGAAAAATCCCTCTAGCAAAACCTCTGTCACCGATGCGTATTGGGGATTTGCAGCACTTAGCGCGATCGTTACCCAACTCAACAACACACCTACCAGGGCACTCACGGCAATGCCAACGCCCACACCAGCATACACCCAAGAGTTGAGTTGAGATTGCTTGGCTTTTTTCAACAAAGCAAGCACAATCCCGACAACAAGGGCAGCTTCTACTCCTTCTCGGAGTGTAATTACAAAAGTCGGTAAGGCAGTACTAAAATTCATTGTCAATAGTCCAAAGTCAATAGTTCAAAGTCAAGAGTCAATGGTCTAAAGTCAAGAGTCAATAGTCAATAGTATAAAGTCCAAAGATTGACCGTTGACCATTGACCATTGACTCTGAACTCTTAGCTAAAATCGCGTAACATTTTTTTCAGTTCGAGATTATGCATCTCTTCTTGTCCTATCATATTACGGGCGAATTCTTCTAAATAAATGCTGGCATTAGTTACAGTCTCTAGCAGACTTTTATACAAATCCAGAGCCTTTTTTTCGTGGGATAAGCTTTCTGTCAAGATATCCTTAACTGAATGCTTGTAAGTTTCTTCCATCGGGGCAATTTTTAGGCTGGGGTGTCCATCTAAACCTGTGAGTATTTCTCCCACTTGTTCAGCATGAAGTAGAGACTCGCTAGCTTGCGCTTTGAAAAAACCTACGATAGGAATGCGGTTGGGACCTGTAACCATCAGAGAATAATGAGTATAGCGCACTACGCCGGCTAGTTCAAATTCCATGATTGCGTTGAGTAAGTCGATGGTCTTTTTCTGGTCAAGGTCTTGCATGAGTCGTTAATTGAAGTGATGTGTGGAGAATAATCAGTTAAGAGACGTAAAGAGTGGAACGTCTCTACTGTACAGACGTTTTGCCAAAACGTCTGTACCTATCTCACTTATTAAGGTAATTTTAAACTCCTGAATTTTGCTATTAAATAAAACTGCTATCGCTGCGCTTGGGTGGTTGACTTATCAATCACGATTTGAGAATTTTGCTCAATAGTTTTTATCAGTTTGGTAACATCATCAGAAGTTTTCACTGGTGTAGCTGGTGGGATAGCGGAGGGCCAAGTTTTTGTTAGTTCAGCCATACTTGTTTCAATGGCTTTATCTGCTTCGGGAAAGTCTTTCGCCATTTGGCTAGAAATGCCTTTGTATAATTGGTTCGCGTAGGTGACAAAACCACGAGAGTCTTGATATTCTATTGGTGCAGAGATTTTGCCGTTAGCGATCGCATTACCATATTCTGAGTTTGCCGAATCTAATAACTCATTAATCACCTGTAGTACAAATCCTGGTTTTGAGCGTTGCCCTTCTGGTAAAGCTGCGATCGCACCATCTACTGCTTGCATTGAAGAGGCAAAATCAGTTTTTAATTTGGCTGCTTTCGGATTCGCTTTTACTAAATCTTGCAAACTTACTAAAGTTGTTTTAAATTCTTTAACTTTACGTTCGTTTAGTTGGTCTTCAACATTAACATAAATCTCCTCAACTGGATGCCCTATATGCGGTTCTGCTTGTTTGGGCTGATTTTGATCTAGCAGTTCTTTGGCTACTATAAGATGCCCTTTCATCAAGCCCAATTTAGTTATATAGTCAACATCTTTTGCTTCACCTGTCAATGCTATCTCTTGAACAGTAACTTTATCTTTAATTTTGTCAAACTGCTCTTGAGTTATCACCTTTTTGGATACTAATTCTTCTGGTGAGGCATAAGGACGATTAGCTTGAATTTTATTTGATAATGCTGGTATTGCTAGCTTTGCCTCAAACTTATCCAACTCGGATAATATCGCAGTGTTGATATTTATTTGAGCTTTGCTGCCGCGATCGCTGTGACTATTATTACTTACTGCCTCGCTTGTCTGGGGGCTAGAGTTGGCAACAGGTGCTCCTGTATTATCTGCGGTTGGTGTGCCTGCATTACAGGAACTCAGGGAAACTATGGCACAAGCAGCAACAGCCAAAAAAATGTAACGAACCTTGATCATTTTTGCTCCAAAAAACGTTTGAAAGGTATTAATTAAAACTTTGTCAGCTAGCAACAGCACGTTAGTTTGACATTTAGTCGTAGAATTTACTTTGGCATATAATGAGATTTTTTATCAACTAATTAAGAAAATTTTACCGGAAATTTAACAATTTTATTCAATACAGTAGAATTGACTCCTTGCTTTGGGATTGAGAATAATTCTTCTCCCAGTCCCCAGTCCCTTTCTAAGAATTTTTCTGAGTTTGAAGTGCGTTTTTACTGTCTGTGACTACTTCAAAATTACCCATGCAGCCGTTTTCAGCGATCGCATCCTGATGAGGATGAAACATATACTTACCCGGATAGCGAAAACTGAATTCTAAAATGTGTCGTTCCGCCACACCCATCGTAATTACATCTGCTTTGTGAGTGGGAGTGAGAGTCATTCCCGTGGGATAAACATTAAAAAAGTTGGCGTGGAGGTGAAAGGTCACTGCTGGATCGAATTCAATAATGTTGAGCACGTACAGCCGAATCAACTGATTTTGGTAAATCTTAATCGGATTATCCATGTAATAATGCGGCAAACCGTTGAAGGCGTAAAACTCATTACGGTTATCATCATTGATGTCATACCCAGCCATAATTAAAACTATTTCATCCGCCGGCGGACGCGGTTTGGGTGGGTCAATGATAAACATTCCGTATAAGCCTTTGGCAATGTGACGGGTTACTGGTTGAATATGGCAATGGTACAAATGAACGCCATAAGGTTCCGCGTCAAATTCATAAATTGTGGCGCTACCGTTGCTAACTGGACGAATACCATCCATTTCTGCCGGGTGGACACCGTGAAAATGCAAAGAGTGCGAATGTCCGGCTTGATTGTGGAACAATACCCGCACGCGATCGCCTTGTTTTGCTCTCAGCGTGGGTCCGGGAATCCGACCATTTAAATCCCAGATGTTGTAAGACACAGCACTGTTTAGCTCAATAATAGAAGTCCCCGCAGTTAAACGAAATTCGCGGATAGTGCGTCCATTTTCTTGCTTTACCGTGCCATAATCAAAATTCCGTAGCACCTGCATTGGGTTGGCGGCAGTTGTTGGGGCGAACGCCTCCATAGGCGGTATCTTGACAATTGAGTTACTTTGTGCATTCAACGTCTGCCAAAGTGCCGCCGCCCCTGTCACACCAGCGCCAGCTAATCCCAGCTTCAACAGTTGACGGCGACTCCAAAGATTTTCTTTCCCCAGAGCAAAGTTGTTAGGCATGGAATTTCCAATTAGCGCCCAAATAAATAAGTTTGCAAATTATTTGCAATTGACCTATGTATATTATCGAAATCAATAATTTTTGTCAATAATCTTCTCAGGCTGCTACTTGAGCTTATATAGCCTTTCCTAGTCTGCTGAGGTACAAATTTATCTGCGTGGATCTGCGTCCATACTTCGGCTCCGCTCAGTACAAGTCCTCTTCTATCTGCGGTTAATTTTTTCTTGCTTTACCTCACAAATGTGAGAATTATTATAAATTTTCCCCTCTTTTTTAGCTGACATCACCAAATAACACATTTTATACACAGTTGTCAAAAAGAAAGTTTATGGTATATCTTTTTGCAATAAA
>CASBQA010000309.1 GCA_949127635.1 Nostocales cyanobacterium PMM_0069
CAATTTCAGGCGATCGGCTGGTAATTAAGTTAGACCCAGGTGTTGCTTTTGGCACAGGTGCTCATGCCACAACTCAGTTGTGTTTAGAATCATTAGAAATGCGTTTTGCTGAAGTACCACCATCTTTTGCAGATGTAAACGCGCAAAAAAATGATGTGGTAATTGCAGATATCGGTTGCGGTTCTGGTATCCTTTCGATAGGGGCATTGCTTCTGGGAGCCAAGAAAGCTTATGCCGTAGATACTGACCCTTTGGCAGTACAATCAACTAAGAGCAATTGCATCCTCAACGATGTTAATGCAGAAAAGATCGTAACAGCACAGGGAAGTGTAGATGTTTTGGCGAAACTGCTAGAAAAGCCTGTTGATGGAATCGTCTGCAATATTTTGGCTGATGTGATTATCGAATTAGTACCGCAAATGAGTGCGATCGCGCTTCCCACCACTTGGGGTATCTTCAGTGGTATTCTATTAGAACAATCGAAATCTGTAGCTGATGCCTTAGAAAAAAACGGTTGGGTAGTTGCTACCTTGTGGCGTCGTCAAGAATGGTGTTGCTTAAACGTGAGGCGATCGTAAGTTAAAAGGTACAGAATATTGAATTAACCGCTTCGGAAGATAAATAAACGCCGATGGACGCAGATAAATTTGCACCTCAGCACACGAGGAAAGGCTATATAGTGCTTCCACCTTGGTAAAACTTTCCTAGGAAGCCAAATCGAAAATTTGCTGTGCGGTCAAGTCGAATTGGGGAAAGGTTGGGGAAACAATAAGAGTATTTCCTGTAAATGAAGTCATCTGATATTCTCCGTCAACCAAGTTACAAACAAAAATGGTGGGTTGCTTGGGGTTGCCAATGAACTTTCTTGCCCCCAGTGCTGCGTAATCGAGAATCCAATATTCCTCGATGCCCATTTCTTCATAATCTCGAAGTTTATCATAGTAATCGTCACGCCAATTAGTTGAAACAACCTCGACGATTAATTTAACCGAATCAGGATTTTGGATAATCGATTCGCTTTCCCATCGGGGTTCCGCTGCAAGAACTTCTTTGTTCAAAACAATAATATCCGGCTCATAACCTGATTTTTTCCGTTTGGGTTTGACGATCGATTCTCTGGGAATAGTCCAGATGCCACCAGAGCCACTCTGCCTGATAATTATCAATAGCTGTTCGATAAGGGAACCTGTTAGATTTGAATGTTTTCCCTTTGGCTTGGGCATTTCGATAATTACTCCATCGTGCAGTTCGTACCGGATTTCCGAATTTTCGGGATACCAGCTGATAAATTCATCAAAGCTGTATAGTGTGGGTTCGACTTGAGCTTGAGTCATAAGTCATTTTGGAATTATTTTGAGTTTTTTGTAATTCGATACCATTAATATTATTTTTAGCGATCGCACACCCTATAATTCTAGATAAATTAACGACAAGGAAGAATAAATGCCACAATGATAGACCATGACAGACTCTTCAAAGAACTCCTTTCTAACTTTTTTCCGGAATTTATCGAGCTATTTTTCCCCACCATCAGCACATACTGGGAAAGGGAATCTATAGAATTTTTACCCCAGGAAATATTTACCGATGTCACCGAGGGAGAGAAAAAAATTCTCGATATCGTCGTCAAAGCCAAATTTAGGAATCAGGATACTGTATTTATTATCCACACCGAACACCAATCTTACTCCCAAGCTGGTTTTGAGCGACGAATGTTTGCATACTTCGCTCGTTTACATGAAAAATATGCTCTCCCCATTTATCCCATCGTCATTTATTCCCACGACTCCCCACAAACACCAGAACCGAATTGCTATCGCCTCGATTTTCCTAACAAGAAAATTCTGGAATTTAACTACGAAGTTGTTCAGTTAAATCAATTACAATGGCAAGCCTTTGTAAATCTGCGAAATCCCTTAGCTAGTGCTTTAATGGCAAAAATGCGAATGGATGTTCAAGAACGTCCTATAGTTAAGCTGATATCATTACAATTACTTGCGAGTTTGGGACTAAATCCAGCACAAATGCAATTAATATCAGGATTTATTGATACCTATCTCAAGTTAAACCCCGAAGAGAAAATACGCTTTGAAGCAGAACTTGCTACGATTGAACCAAGACAGCAGGAGGATGTTATGCAAATAGTCACCAGTTGGATGGAAGAAGGTATCGAACGAGGTATCGAACAAGGAAGAAAGCAAGGAGAATTAGCTTTGCTTAACCGTCAACTTAACCGTCGTTTTGGTTCGCTGTCTCCTCAAGTGCAAGAAAGAATTGATAATTTGCCAATTGCACAGTTGGAGGAGTTGGGTGAAGCGTTGCTAGATTTTACTACTATTGACGATTTGTCAGCTTGGTTTGAAGGTAAGTAAGAGCGCACAATCCTAAATCTTGTAGCACCATTGATATTATTTGTAGCGATCGCCTAAAAGTGCGTGAGGGCAAATAAAACGCATCGTTCTTGATAAACTATATTTTTCGGGCAATATGAAAACCTGAGAGATATGAAACCTCAATACTCTCACCACATTTTTTCTCTAACGCTTCCTTCAAACCCGCAAACAAAGAATCCCGCTTCTGTGGTTCTAATGCGATGTACGGTGAATAAGTACTTAAAAGCATCAAATAATCATCAATGGTATAAGTAGCTTCACACCACAACTCTTGAGAGACTAAATTATGGAATCGACCTGAGTTAATAGCAAACTTTCCAAAGCTTCTAAAATTATTTTCCTGAGTTTCTCTGGTTTCATATTGCCCCAGAGATGGAGCATGTATTTGATAAACTTGATGCAAAACTTGGTAAACTTCGTAATCAGGTTGAATTTGCATATTCAACATCAAAACCAGAGAACCGTTGTCTTTTAATGCATCAGCAGCTTTCGGATAGCCAATCTCTGCGGGAATCCAATGAAAAGCAGTCGCTGAAAGTACCGCATTAAATTTTCCAGGTTCTAACTCCCACTCTTCAAATGTGGTATTCTTAACTTCTACCTTTGGATATTGAGCACAATTTTGTCGTGCTAACTCGCAAGCTGCTAAACTTGGCTCAACACAGATCATTGAAAAACCCAATTGGGCAAACGAAGTTGTTGCAGTTCCCGGACCACATCCCACCTCAAGAATAATTGCGTCTTGATCAATTTCAGCTAATTCTACAACACGAGAAACAAGCTGCATCGGATAGCGTGGTCTAGCGCGATTGTAAGCATCTGCAATTGGACTGTACCAACTTCTTCTTTGTTCGACAGTGTAAGTATTTCCGTTAGTATACCAAGTTATTTTTTCTTCCGATTCCATAGTGCGCGTTCACGTTGGCGAAGCCTCTCGAAGAGAAGTGACTCTGAAAGAGTATCGCTATGAGCGCTCAATTGAGCAACGACAAACTATCAGAGCAGTGCATTCTCAGCAACACAATTGTACTGGTAATTGGTAATAATACGATTACCAATTACCCATAAATATTAAAGCATAGTTTCTAGATGCTGAACTAATTGCGGTGCGCTCATTGCACCCTCAATACGATGAACAGGCTCACC
>CASBQA010000310.1 GCA_949127635.1 Nostocales cyanobacterium PMM_0069
GTTTCTGCATGTTTACTCGAAAGTAAGCCAAGTGACCCACGTCAATTTTATTACGAATGTCCGTTTAAATTGTTTAGCGCCAATAGTGCAGGAATCAAAGCACTGTTGGCGCTAAAACCGGACATTGCAATTATGGAACCGACCGGGGTAAATTACAGCAGATTGTGGGGTACGCTCATCGAAACGATATGATGCTTTGCGCTCTAGCTGTATTGGACTTGGAATTTCTAGCACAGTTCGACATCACGCCAGACGGTTGTGTGACTTGCAGCGGGAAGAACACAGCATCGAGGTAGAATTACAGCAACTTTTGGGCGACTCTAAATTTGCTGCTTACCGTGAAACCTTTAAAATGTTTGGTTTCGGCGTGCGGTTAGAGGGAATTATTCTCAGCCAAATTTACCCAATATCCGCTTACTTCGGCGCTGACGGTAAGCCAGAAGTGAGAATTCGCAAAGGTAGAAAGTCTGGAAAGCCTACCAATCGCTACCTTTCACTGCGCCGGTTTCAGAAGTCTTTGGGGCTTGCACCGTCCCTAGAAGCATCAGGCGATAAAAGTAAAATCAAGATTGTCGGTGGTTCTGATTTATGCCGCATCGCTTTCTGGCAATGGGTTTTTACCCGCATCGAGGTTAAGCGCTGCCGTCTTGATAATGAGATTGGTGCAGCGCTGGGTAGTCAGCTTGACGCTGAAAAAGCAGCAAGGCGCCCAGTTCGATTAGTGCGATCGCGCATCTGTGCCAAAGCTGCAAAGTTACTGTTTCGGGAATTGGTTAAAGTACTAGAGTGAAAGCATAATTGATGTGGAAATATATTAAAGGAGGGGAAAAACTCTATGAAAATCTCATTTTTACCGCTTACCAAACTCGTTCTTCTCACTGTGGCTGGAATTGGCGTTACTTCTTTGCTAATGACTAAACCCAGCTTGGCTCAAAGTCAAGTGAACGATCCACAAAAGATCGATCCATTAAACAGTACCGATCCTTTATCCATCAATAACACTGAGCAAAATCCTTTTAGTTTGTTTCAGTTGATTCATAACGCTAATTTTGGCAGTGCTAACCCAGACTTTGCCAAAGAACAAAATCAACAACTAGATACAGCAGCATTAGATTTTAAAAAAAGACAACAACAGCTAATTCAAGGTCAACAGCAGCCAATCAACCCAAACGTAGGGGTAGCGCCGGTGATTAGACCACCTGTAATAACACCTAAGTCGGGTAAGTAATACGATGTGATGCTGCAAGCATAGTAGAGACGTTCCATCGGAACGTCTTTACCGAAGATGTGTATGATTTGTCGGACATAACACATACCAAAAAAAGATAAAAGGTAAAACTACTTTTACCTTTTACCTTCTTTGATTTTTGGCTATAGCCCAAGTGCCGTTAATACATCGCTGGCGTGGGTGGCTGTGCTGACAGCAGTATCAACGTGGGTGATTTTACCGTCAGGGTCAATCACATAGGTGACACGCTTGGCATAACCGCCGCCATCGACATCGTAAGCTTGGATTAGGCTTTTGTCTGTGTCAGCTAAAAGGGGAAAATTGAGATTAAATTTTTCGGTAAACGCTTGATGAGAGACTTCATCATCAGCGCTGACACCTAAAACGACGACATTTTTACCTTGATATTCAGTTTGAGCATCCCGAAAGCTACAAGCTTGTTTGGTGCAACCTGGGGTGTCATCTTTGGGGTAAAAATAGAGAACTACCGTCTTACCTGCAAAATCAGATAAAGAAACGGTGTTGCCGTTAGTGTCTTTGGCGGTAAATGCAGGTGCATCCGTACCAACTGCTAGAGGCATACTTGACCTTTCCTATTTGTTGATTGTTGGTGCATCTGAAATTTTACAGTAATTTAGAATGATTAAGTCAATAAAACTGCGACACCTGGAAAATAATTAGTGCGAATCCCCAGTGTTATTCACCGCGATCGCGCTGCTTTGTGCCAAGGCTGCGAAGTTACCCCGATCAGGAACTAGTGAAGGCGATCGCCATTGGATAAAATATATTTGGTCAAACCTGCGTAGGGGGTACAGATGTAAGGGCAGGTGTAGCTGTCCCAACCTCCTTTAAACTGCAATTATTTGTCCGGGAGTAACAATAGGTGATAACACTACCATTGGTGCTGGTAGTGTGGTTGTAAAAGATATACCCAAAAATGTCGTAGCAGCGGGTAATCCCTGCCGTATTATTCGGCATTTATCTGAGAATAAGAAGCAGGAAGAGCATTCTTGAGATGAAAAATTAATTCCTTTCCCTCTCCCTTTCCCTTTCCCCCTCCTCAAATTGCCCAATGCCCAATTTAAAATTTGTATCCTCTGGCTATCCAATAGTGCCAATCAGCGATCGCTTCAGTGGTTTCGCTATCAGCATCAATCGCTTCTATTTCCGATAGCTTGGCAGTAAACACATCTTCATCTTTACCACCGACGTAAACCACTTCAATTGTAGGTTTTAATCCTACTCCTGCAATCAGAAACACAATTCCACTAACAAATAAGCTTTTTTTCATCGGTTACACCAATATATGTGAATATCTTTTTGTCATAGCAACATCTTTCTCAAAAAGATTGTTAATAACAATACAGTAACATTGCTTACGCAAAATTACTTAAAATTCAGACAGAATTAGCATTCTCGTCTTTAGTAGCAATAGCATCCCAGTTGCCAAGAAAAGACTGCTAGGGATTTTTTACATTTGTTTACAGTAGTGCGAGGTTAAGGCACTTCCTACTTCGCCTAAAATTACAATTTCGTTTATGCTACTAGTGGTATGACTTTGAGTAGGATATGGCTAAAATTTCTATTTCGCTGCCAGATGAACTACTAACTTACATCGACCAAAAAGTTGAAAACCGCAGTGCGCTGATTGAATCTCTCTTGCAGCAATGGCAGCAACAACAAGAAGATGCAGCGTTAGCAGTAGCTTGTGCCTTGGTAGATGAACTTGAATTAGGTTGGGGTAGCGAATGGCAGAACGCAGCGATTACCGAAGTCAATACCTAAGCTTAAATACCGAATAATAAAATTGTGCGCCCCTCCCTTATATTATGACAATTATCGTCTTCGGTAGCATCAATATAGATTTGGTAGCAACAGTACCTCGCTTGCCAATTGCCGGCGAAACGCTGTTAGGAAACGATTTTTTTCTTTCTCCTGGGGGTAAAGGTGCAAATCAAGCCGTAGCATCAGCGAGATTAGGAATTCTTACACAAATGGTAGGACGTGTTGGTGGAGATAATTTTGGTACAGAACTTCTCAACAATTTACAAGCTTCTGGCGTACAAACTAATAATATATTTATAGATGAAACTGTCAGTTCCGGTGTTGCAATTATCAACGTCAATGTCAAAGGTGAAAATCAAATCATTGTGATTCCCGGTGCAAATGGACGCGTAAATAACGAAGATGTAGAACGATTGTCGCACTTATTACTAACGGCAAAAGTGCTACTTTTACAACTTGAAATTCCCATGTCTGCTGTTGTAGCTGCTGCAAAAGCAGCGCGAGATGCACAAGTAAAAGTAATTCTCGATCCCGCACCAGCACAAAATAATCTACCAGATGAACTTTACCGCTTGGTGGATATTATTACACCAAATGAAGTTGAGGCGGGGCAATTAGTGGGTTTTACGGTGGATGGGGAAGAGTCAGCAAAAAAGGCAGCTGCGGTGTTATTGCAAAAAGGCGTGAAAAATGCGATCGTTAAATTAGGCGCTAAAGGTGTTTTTTGTGCAACTTCTGAGGAGACGTTTTTTATACCTGCGTTTCCAGTACAAGCTGTTGACACCGTTGCTGCTGGTGATGCTTTTAATGGTGGTTTAGCCGCAGCGCTTTCTGAAGGACATTCTTTGCGCGACAGCCTTATTTGGGGTGCAGCAGCGGGTGCTTTAGCGGCAACGAAATTAGGGGCACAACCTTCGCTACCGGATAGAGTTACGTTTGATGCGTTTTTGAGGGACAGGGAGGTTTAACGAACCGCAGAGGCGCAGAGAACGCAGAGAGGAAGAGGAAATAACAACTAGCAACTAACAATTAACAACCAACTATTTCCCAATATCTTCATTCCACAATTCGGGGTTGGTTTCGATAAATTCGCTCATCATTTCTTCGCATTCATCCAGATTTAAATCAATAACTTCGACACCGTGGGATACCATAAATTCTTTGGCACCAGGAAAGGTTTTGGATTCGCCGGCGATGACTTTTTTGATGCCAAATTGTACCACTGCCCCAGCGCACAAATAGCACGGCATTAAGGTTGAATAGAGTGTTGTACCTCTGTAGCTGCCAATTCTGCCGGCGTTGCGGAGACAATCAATTTCGGCATGGGTAACAGGATCGCTGTCTTGTACGCGCTTGTTGTGTCCTCTGCCGACGATTTTACCTTCTTTGATGAGAACGGAACCGATGGGAATTCCACCTTCTTGTTTACCTTGTTTTGCTTCGTCTACGGCAGCTTGCATAAATTCATCCATTTGTAAATTCTCCTACTTATGTCTAAACAACTTGTATTGATGGATCACGATGGTGGTGTTGATGATTATCTAGCAACTATGTTGCTGATGACGATGGATCATATTGAACTTTTGGGTGTTGTCGTCACTCCCGCTGATTGCTACGCTGAACCTGCTGTCAGCGCTACACGCAAAATTCTCGATTTGATGAAATCTTCTCATATCCCGGTAGCTCTCAGCACTGTGCGCGGTATTAATCCTTTCCCCCGTCTCTACCGTCGCGATTCGTTTATTGTCGATCATCTACCGATTCTCAATCAAAACGAAACAATTAGCACACCTCTGCTTGCACAATCAGGTCAAGATTTCATGATACAGGTGTTGCGGGATGCACCTGAACCAGTAACTTTGATGGTAACGGGTCCTTTGACGACGGTTGCAGTAGCTTTAGATAAAGCACCAGAAATTGAAGCGAAAATTGAGAAGATTGTCTGGATGGGTGGTGCGTTGAATGTTATTGGTAATGTAGAGAAAAGTTTGGAAGCAGGACAAGACGGTTCTGCTGAATGGAATGTTTATTGGGATCCAATTTCCGCAGCACGAGTGTGGGAAAGTAAAATTGAAATTATCATGTGTCCTTTGGATTTAACTAACAATGTACCCGTGACATCTGAGGTTGTTTACAAAATGGGACGACAACGCCATTATCCCATTTCTGATTTGGCAGGACAATGTTATGCGTTAGTTATTCCCCAAGATTATTATTTTTGGGATGTGTTAGCAACTGCTTATCTCGCTCATCCTGAGTTTTATCAACTGCGGGAGTGGGAAACAGAAGTTATCACAACTGGTTTAAGTCAAGGACGTACTAAGGTTGTGTCTGGTGGTCGGAAAATTTCGGCAATGGATAAAGTTGATAAAGAGGCTTTTTACAATTATATTTTGCAGCAATGGGCTAGGTAGGTTTTAGATTTTGAACCGCAGATGAACGCGGATGAACGCGGATAGAAGAAACCAAAATCCGCGTTCATCTGCGTTCATCTGCGGTTAATTAAGGCACCCTACGCTTCAGAAAATTCAAACCCAAGAAAAGGGCAGCAACGCTACCTGTAACTGAAATTTCTCCTTGGGTAATTTTCTCTAACACTGATTCTACAGGAATTAAGACTACTTCAATTTCTTCTGTAATATCTAAATTTTGCTCTCCAGATTTCCTGACATTCTCTGCCATAAATAAATGTATTTTATTATTGTCTTTAACAGGATTATCGTATAAAGTAGCTAATTTGATAATTTTTTCGGCTGTATAACCTGTTTCTTCTTTGAGTTCTCTGATTGCCGCTGTTTCTGCACTTTCATATGTTGTATCAAAACCTCCAGCAGGCAGTTCTAATAATATTTCACCTGCCCCGTGTCTGTATTGCCGTACAAAAACTATTTCTTGATTATTCGTAATAGGTAAAATTAAGGCAATTTCTGGTCTAAGGATGACAAAAAAATCATCTATTATTTTCCCATTTGGTAATTCTATTTCATCTTGTCTCACTTTGCACCAAAAATTATCTAAGACCATTTTTGATTGCAAAATTTTCCATTTTTTTAATTTGTGCATAAAGGGTACTGGGGACTGGGGAAGAATTTTACCCGCGATTAGCGTTGTTTTAACCAAATCAACGAAGTTCCTAATAAAAGAAAATATTAGGACTTACGCACTCAGTAGCGAGAAAACAAGACTTTGAGATTGCAACCGAAGCGTCGCAATGACAGAAATACGTAGTCCGTGCGTAAGTCCTAAATATATATGGCATTAGACATAGGAGTGAAAATGAACTATGCGTTGTCCACAACCCTTGATTAGAGGTAGCAATGCTACGTCTCTACGTCTTTTTTGGAGATGTCTATTGAGTAAAGAATTGTAAAAAAGTATAACAGATGCGTTAAAGTATTTAAAGTTTGCATCTAAACTATTGTTTAGCTTTGCTTAAGATTAAGCATAATCATGCAAATTGAGGTAAAAACATTTACTGTTAACAAGCGGTTTCCCTTGACGATCGCTCGCGGGACAACGGCACAGACGACGAATGTCTGGGTAAAAATTTCCCAAGATGGTATCGAGGGTTGGGGGGAAGCATCACCGTTTAGTGTCGGTGCTGGAGGACAATCTACAACAATAATCAAAGATGCTTTGCTGCAAGTTGCACCAATGTTGCAAGTATACAATCCATTACAGCGATCGCTAATTGAGCAAGTGTTAAATAAAGCTCAAGTTCCTTCCGCAGTCAAAGCAGCAGTAGATATGGCGATGCACGATTGGCTGGGCAAATATGTAAAATTACCACTGTGGCAACTGTGGGGACTTGACAAAAACGCCATAGTACCCACTTCGGTGACAATTGGTATTAATACACCCGAAGGAGCAAGAGCAAGGGCGCGAGACTGGTTACAATTTACTGATGTCCGTATTCTCAAAGTAAAATTAGGTAATCCCGATGGCATTGCCTATGATCGAAATATGCTGATGGCAGTGCGGGAAGAAGCACCCGATTTAGAATTGTACGTTGATGCAAATGGGGGTTGGAGTTTGTCAGATGCAGTTGATATGTGCATTTTCCTGGCTGATTTGGGTGTAAAGTATGTGGAACAACCACTTCCACGCGGGCAAGAAAAGAGTTTACCAGAACTTAAGCAGCA
>CASBQA010000311.1 GCA_949127635.1 Nostocales cyanobacterium PMM_0069
CCAATCCCCAGTCCCCAGTCCCCAGTCCCTCTTTATCAACAATTTGGGTTGAAAACCCCGTCCTTGTAGGATGGCTTTCTGGTAGAATAGGGTTTGTGGAAGGGTAATCAACCACAATAAAAACCCTGTTGCTACCTAACACGTAGACGCTGCACCTTCTCCCAAGGGGAGACGCTAACGCGAAGACAATTGAATCTAGGGGGTTCTACTTCGTAGTTCTAGTATTCGCCTGGAAGTAGGTAAAAGATTTACAGGTACTAGACGCTCAGTATTTCAAACAAGCAAATTTTGGAGCAATCCAACTATGGTCGGGCAGACCAAAAGTCAACGCTTGAGGAGAGAACCACCTCTGGCTTAGATACCGCAAGGGGTCTAAGTTAAGTGGACTCGTTGAACCAAGAATCCTCATACCTAAAGGTATAAGGAGTGTCAAGCAGCTTTCTCGCCACCCTAACTATTGTCATGACAGATTTTATACGTAAGCGCGTTGTTGTAACTGGTGTCGGCGCGCTTACACCGATTGGTAAAACACCAGCCGAATATTGGGAAGGTTTAATTAGCGGACGCAATGGCATCGATTACATCACCTTATTTGATGCCCAGAGCCATGATTGCCGCATTGCTGGTGAGGTGAAAGACTTCGATCCACATGACTACATGGAGCGCAAAGAAGCCAAGCGCATGGATCGGTTTTCCCAATTTGGAGTTGCGGGTGCAAAACAGGCTCTCTTGGACTCTGGATTAGTCATCAATGACCTAAACGCTGAACAAATAGGTGTAATCATCGGTTCCGGCGTTGGCGGCATTAAAGTATTGGAAGACCAGCAAACGATCTACCTCAACCGAGGTCCTGATCGCTGTAGTCCTTTCATGATTCCGATGATGATTGCTAATATGGCAGCGGGGTTGACAGCAATTCACACTGGTGCTAGAGGTCCTAATTCCTGCTCCGTCACAGCTTGCGCTGCCGGCTCGAATGCCATCGGAGATGCTTTTCGCGTAATTCAAAATGGATATGCCCAAGCGATGATTTGCGGTGGATGCGAAGCGGCAGTTACACCCTTGTCTCTAGCAGGATTTGCCGCATGTAAAGCCCTTTCGTGTCGGAATGATGACCCCGCACACGCTAGCCGTCCATTTGACCGCGATCGCAACGGATTTGTCATGGGTGAAGGTGCGGGAATCTTAATTCTAGAAGAGCTGCAACACGCCTTAAGTCGCAAGGCTCGTATTTATGCGGAAATTGTCGGCTACGGCATGACTTGTGATGCATACCATATTACTTCCCCCGTTCCCGGCGGGGAAGGAGCCGCCAGAGCCATCCAACTAGCATTGAAAGATGGCGGAATAACTCCAAATATGGTAAGCTACATCAACGCTCACGGCACCAGCACCCAGGCGAACGATTCCACAGAAACCACCGCCATGAAAAAAGCCTTGGGAGAACACGCTTATAAAATAGCAATCAGTTCCACCAAATCCATGACCGGTCATTTGTTGGGTGGTTCTGGAGGCATTGAAGCCGTGGCAACAGTATTAGCGATCGCCAACGATAAAATTCCCCCGACAATTAATCTAGAAAACCCAGATCCAGAGTGTGACCTGGATTATGTTCCCAACACAAGCCGCAATTTGAATGTTGAGGTGGCACTTTCCAATTCTTTTGGGTTTGGCGGACACAATGTCACGCTAGCCTTTAAGAAGTACCGCTAAGATCCAAAATCTGCCGCTGGTCGGATCTCTTGAGAAATTGAGCAAAATGTATCAAAAATGTCATTCTGCTTTGATTTAAGAGTTCAACATGACCAGATTATCTGCTTGATTGATCGCTCTAATTCAAGAGATCCCGCTTGTCTGTCGTCAGCAGGCAATGGGATGATGAGGATATTGCTTGGGGTAATCATCCAAAACAACCCCAGCAATGATTAGCTTCAAGAGTGCTAAACCGTCGTTAAATATAAGAGATTATGGCTGTTGCAACCCAATCCCTCGAAGAACTTTGTATTAACTCGATTCGCTTTTTGGCTATCGATGCCGTAGAAAAAGCCAAATCGGGACACCCAGGACTACCAATGGGTGCGGCACCAATGGCGTTTGTGCTATGGGACCGCTTTATGCGATACAATCCCAAAAATCCCAAATGGTTTAATCGCGATCGCTTTGTTTTGTCTGCTGGTCACGGCTCGATGTTACTGTATGCCCTGCTATACTTGACAGGCTTTGACAGCGTAAGCATTGAAGACATTAAGCAGTTCCGTCAGTGGGAATCCAAAACCCCCGGACACCCAGAAAACTTCATGACAGAAGGTGTAGAAGTTACTACCGGACCATTGGGACAAGGAATTGCCAACGGAGTCGGTTTAGCGATGGCAGAAGCGCACCTAGCCGCTAAATTCAACAAACCCGATGCCAAAATTGTTGACCACTACACCTACGTAATTTTAGGTGACGGTTGCAACATGGAAGGCATTTCTGGTGAAGCTTGTTCTTTGGCAGGACACTTGGGATTAGGCAAACTCATCGCTCTGTACGACGACAACCACATCTCCATCGATGGTTCTACAGATGTAGCATTCACCGAAGATGTTTCCAAGCGCTTTGAAGCATACAACTGGCACGTTTTGCATGTCAAAGATGGTAATACCGATTTAGCCGCAATTGAAAAGGCGATCGCTGAAGCTAAATCTGTCACCGACAAGCCCACCATGATTAAGGTGACAACCACCATCGGTTACGGTTCCCCCAACAAACAAAACACCGCAGGCATTCACGGTGCAGCATTGGGTACTGATGAAGTAGCCCTAACCCGGAATAACTTAGAGTGGACATACGAACCTTTCGTAGTTCCAGAAGATGCCAAAAATCACATGGTTAAAGCCGTTGAGCGCGGTGCTAACTACGAAACTGAGTGGAATAACACCTTTGCCGATTACAAAGCCAAATACGCCGAAGAAGCGGCTCTATTTGAACGTTTGATTAGCGGCAAACTCCCCGAAGGTTGGGACACAGTACTACCTACCTACACTGCCGAAGATAAAGGACTACCTACCCGCAAACACTCAGAAAACTGCCTCAACAAACTAGCAAAAGTTTTACCTGAGTTAATTGGTGGTTCCGCTGACTTAACCCACTCCAACCTGACCGAAATCAAAGGCAGCGGCGACTTCCAAAAAGGGCAATACCAAAACCCCAACATCCACTTTGGTGTGCGGGAACACGCTATGGGTGCAATTTGTAACGGCATAGCGCTGCATCAATCAGGATTAATTCCTTACGGTGCTACCTTCCTGATTTTCACAGATTACATGCGTGCTGCCATCCGCTTATCTGCCCTGTCGAGAGCGGGTTCGATTTGGGTGATGACTCACGACTCCATTGGACAAGGTGAAGATGGTCCTACACACCAACCAATTGAAACTCTCGCTTCTTTGAGAGCGATTCCTAACTTAACAGTGATTCGTCCCGCAGACGGAAACGAATCTTCTGGTGCTTACAAAGTAGCGATCGAGAAGTCGAAAGAAAACGCTCCCACTTTGTTAGCTTTCACCCGTCAGGCTGTCCCCAACTTGGCAGGTACATCGATTGAGGGCGTGACCAAGGGTGCATACACCGTGGTAGATTCTAAGGGTACACCAGAGTTAATTCTGATTGGTACTGGTTCCGAATTGAGCCTCTGTGTCACCGCAGCCGAGAAACTCACCAGCGAAGGTAAGAAAGTCCGTGTTGTCTCGATGCCTTGTTGGGAACTGTTTGAAGCACAGGATGCGGCTTATAAAGAGTCTATTCTGCCAAAAGCTGTTACCAAGCGCGTGTCTGTAGAAGCTGCCGCTAGTTTCGGCTGGCACAAGTATGTCGGTATGGAAGGCGCTTGTGTTAGTATCGATACCTTTGGTGCTTCTGCTCCAGGCAATGTTTGTTTAGAGAAGTTTGGCTTTAGCGTTGAGAATGTGTTAGCAACAGCTAAGAAAGTTTTGGGCTAATTCGCAACAAATTAATCTCGTTTTTTTAAGGGGTAGGCGTCTTGCCTACCTTTTTTTAACGCAAAGGAGCGCTGAGGTTTACGCGGAGGAACGCTGAGGGAGATTGATTATAATTGGGGTAATTAATGAAGAATTGGGAGGAAGTTATGCACGAAGTTTCAGGGGAAAGAGATGCACTTCTAGCCCGCCTATCCAGAATAGTAGAAAATTTGATGCAAAAGGATACTAGTTATCAATATTACCTAGATAAAGATAAAGCAATTAAAATGATATTTAAATACTATTGCGAGAAAGTTTCTATGGAGAAACTCAAAGCTATGTCTGATTTCAAATTAACAGGCTTTGTTGAGGGACATATGATGACTCTGCTATTGATTGAAGGAGAAGATGATATAGAAGTAAAAGAACTTTATTATTAAATGAAATTTGCGATTACCGCTTTGACGGATATAAATTTACTATTCGTCTATTCCCTTATAATCGTTACTTTTGATAAATATTTCTGTGAACGTAGGCTGTAGAAATAGATATATCTGGTAATAAGCAGGTTCAACGGTATAAACTAGAGAGGTTACTTTAAGCAAACTGAAAACCGCTGCCCTACACTGCTGACTCTTTTGCCTACAAGATCAACGTATTAAGTACTTCTAAAGTGATTGCTATTTTCTCCTTTTCCATATCTAGTGTTTTATTCTTCATCATAAGCATTTCTATTATATTCTCGTTAGACTTCTGTGGTTGAGCAACTTGCGTTTGCAAGGATTTACATCTTGCTGGTCTAATTGTTGTATCTTTTATAACTTTATTTTTCTTTTCAAGCGTATTAAGAGAACCACTGATAGATCCCCTAGGACGCTTTAAGCGTAGGGCTATTTCTACATCATTCAATCCCTGAGGGTACTGGTTTAATAACTGAATTATTTCCTCTTGAAGTGTCATCTGAAGTCTCATCAGTAACCTATAGATATATTA
>CASBQA010000312.1 GCA_949127635.1 Nostocales cyanobacterium PMM_0069
ACGCACAAAGCTGGCAAGTTTTTTCAAACTTGTTGCATTGAAATCGTAAATTAAGGAAGCGGCTAATTTTTTTGTGTCAATTCGGTAGCCAGGCGCAGTTCATGAAGGAGGTTGCCAATTTCCGGCTGAGTCATTACTAAAACTTTTTATGACCATCCGGCTTTTTACTTAAACGCCCCATAAAGCGTAACGCCCGCTATATTATGCGCTCTATCGTAGTCACCTCTAAGGAAGACTGTAATCAGTAAAAACACTTAATCTTCACTTCCCAGTTACATTTAGTAACCATTAATCTTTTTTTACAACGTATTGCTTAAATGCACTTATCAAACAAATAGGCTCACAATTCTCCAATCCCGAAGTTGGTGTGTGAGTTTCACCTATCATAAAAAAGTTAACTCTCATGGTGGAGTTTTTCACTCATTCAACAAGGCTAAACTCAGAATCTGTGACAATCAGGAAATATGCAGAAACTGGGTTTAATTTTAATTGTCCTGTCATTTTTGCCGTGGGTTGCAATTCCTTTGGTTGTGCCATTTTTACCGCTTTCTGCTGCCCAAAAAGCCTTAACAATTCCTGTGTTGCTGGTTGTTGCAGAAATTTTGCTTTGGTTGGGTATCCTGGTGGTGGGTAAAGAAGTAGCGCAACGCTATCGGCAATACTTCACTTTGGGCTTTTTGAAGAAGCAACTCAGAAAATTTAGTCGTAAAAGGTAATGGCACATCTGGCATCAAGCGATAAAAATCATGTCCGTTTAATTCGCAATAATAAAAACACCGCAACCCTAGAGACGTTCCGGTGGAACGTCTCTACAATATGTCTGATTTCCCTAGAATTATAGGAAAACGAACCGCAAAGACGCCAAGGAAGCCAAGGAATAAGAGTTTGAGAGAGTTTTTGCGTAAGTTCTATTTATATTAACGTCGTTGTAGTATTCGCATGATCGCTGCACCAATTAAGAATCCGACACCATGAACCCAGTAAGCAAAGCTTGGTTGATTAATGCTGGTGGGAATGTTTAAACTACCGATGCCGTAAAAAAGTTGTTGTGCAAACCACCAGAATAGATAGAAAATTGCTGGTATTTCAACCGGGATATAGACAATCAATAGCGGTAAAACTGAGTAGATTTTCGTTTTGGGAAATTTTACCAGATATGCGCCTAAAACGGATGCGATCGCACCATTCGCCCCAATCAATGATACGCTCAAATTCGGTTCGGCGATAATTTGTATCACCCCAGTGAATATCCCAGAAGCCAAGTAAAATAATAGATAGCGTCTAGCCCCGAAAATGTTTTCTACAGTCTTCCCAAAAACCCACAAAAATAGTAGATTGCCTAATATTTGACTAAAACTGCCGTGCAGAAACATACTTACTAGCAGCGAACTGGAACGCAGTACTACTACTATCCAAGCGGCTGGATTACCAGCTAATGCTTGTGTAGCCGCCGCACTAATTTGTGCCGGAATCACGCCCCAATTGTTGATAAAGGAGCCTAATTCACCAGTCAGTTCTAATTTTAATTCCCATAAGAAAAGAGCCATGTTAATGCCAATCAACCAGGAATTAACAATCGGCTTTCTGCGCGTATAAATGTTATCACTAATCGGAATCATCTGATTTTGGATTTAAGATTTTAAATTTTATATTTTGGATTTACAGCGATTTTCGGCTTATTTGAACCACATTATTTTTATCACGCACTCGTAGCAGAGTCGCACCAGAGAAAGATGAGTGTGGTATAAATACATGAAAACTGCTGTAAGATTAATATTTCTCTCCCCCTCTCCCTGTCTCCCCCTCTCCCTGTCTCCTTGTCTCCTTGTCTCCCCCCTTCATCCGGTTCCCCTGTGGCAAGATTGGAATCAGATAATATCGTGCTAGAACTTATGGCAAGACAAATGCTGGGAAACACACTTGTTGGACGATACCAAATTATTAAACATTTGGGAGGTGGTGGATTTGGTGAAACTTTTGTTGCTTGTGATACTCAATTACCAGGTTTACCTCAATGTGTTGTCAAAAAACTCAAACCTCTGTCAAAAGACCCGGTATCTTTGCAAACAGCTAGACGTTTATTCGATACGGAAGCTCAAGTTCTCTATAAGTTGGGTACCCACGATCGCATTCCCCAACTTTTGGCTTATTTTGAGGAAAATGAAGAATTTTATCTCGTTCAAGAATTTATCGAAGGTCATGATCTTAGTCAAGAGTTAACATCACAAAAAACTTTCAGTCAAGCGGAAGTTATTTCTCTTTTAGAAGAAATATTACAAATATTAGAGTTTGTCCATCAACAAAAGGTTATTCATCGCGATGTCAATCCACGAAATATACTCAGACGAAAGCTAGATAATAAGTTAATTTTAATCGACTTTGGAGCCGTGAAAGAAATTACTACTCAAGTAATTAATCTGCAACTGAAAACAAAATCTACCGTTGCTATCGGAACTCCCGGATATATGCCTGGTGAACAAGCTCAAGGTAGTCCAAAATATAGTAGTGATATTTATGCTGTGGGGATAATTGCTATTCAAGCATTAACAGGTTTATCACCTGACCAAATTGAAAAAGATATAGAAACAAATGAAATTATTTGGCAAAATCATATTTCGGCAATGCCAGATTTAGCAAATTTTATCGATAAAATGGTGCGTTATGATTTTCGACAACGTTATGCTTCGGCAACTTTAGCATTACAAACGCTCACAGATTTAAATAAACCACCATCTAAAACAGTTACATTAAGTTTCTCTCCGATAAAAAATCAAATCAACAAGGTCAAGCAAAAACAAAAAGGTCTATTATTTAAATCTTTAATCGGGTTAAGTTTAATTGGGATAAGTATTGCAGGTTCTCTAGCAATAGTTCATAAAATTAACTCTAGAAATGCGATTCAGTTGTATAATCAAGCAAATACGCTTTATGATTTGCAACGCTATCAAGATGCTTTATCTGTGTATGAAAAAGCAGTTGATATTAAACCAAAATATGCTCAAGGATGGAATGGTCAAGGAAAAGCGCTGTATGAGTTAAAGCAATATAAAGAAGCTTTGACAGCATACGATAAGGCAATTCAAATTAAACCTGATTATTTAGATGCTTGGAGTGGACGAGGTTTTGTTTTGGAAAAAATGCAGCGTTACAATGAAGCGATCGCTTCTTTTGATAAAGCTTTACAATTAGAAAACAATCACTCAGATATCTGGAATGCTAAAGGTGAAGCTTTAAGTAATTTAGCACAATACGACAATGCTATTAAAGCTTATGATAAAGCGATTGAATTCAAATCAGATTATTATGAAGCTTGGTATCATAAAGGTTTTGCCTTGCAAAATTTAAAACGATATGAAGAGGCAATTACTGCATTCGACAAAGTTGTAGAACTAAAGCCAGATTATTGGCTAGCTTGGTATAATCGCGGCAATGCGCTAGTTAATTTACAACGCTATCAAGATGCGTTTACATCTTACGATAAAACTGTGCAAGATCAACCTAATTATTACCAAGCTTGGTTGTCTAGAGGTAATATGTTGATGAACTTGCAACGGTATCCAGAAGCAATTGAATCTTTCAATCAAGTGATTAAATATAATCGCAACAGCCATCAAGCATGGTTTAATCGCGGTTGGGCAATGCATAAAATCCAACGTTATGAAGATGCTATTACATCTTATAATAAAGCGATAGAAATTAAACGCAACGATTATCAAGCTTGGTACAATCAGGGAAATTCGCTATTTAATTTAAAGAAATTCCAAGAAGCGATCGCATCTTATAATAAGGCAATTCGTTACAAACCAGATTCTTACGAAACTTGGTATAGTCGAGGCAATGCATTATATAGTTTGAAACGATATCAAGATGCGATCGCTTCATATGAACAAGCGATTAAATTTAAGCCAGATTACAAGGAAGCTATTGATGCTCGTAATTTAACTCAAAGTATATTGCAAGCCGAGAAATCTAAACTTCCTGTTATTCCTAATTTTTAATAATATAGCGGGTTGCAATACAGAACCTCACCCCCAACCCCTCTACGCAGTGTAAGGAGAGGGGAGATAAAGCACAGCTTTATCGGGGTGAGGTTTTGATATGTACTTCATGGATCTGGAAGCTGTTATATACGTTATCCAGAATCTCTACAAGACGTAGCAGTGCTACGTCTCTACATTCTTAGTAGGCAATGCGCGTGCCTAAAATAAGCGCTCTTTGCGCTTACTACGTGTTATGTCTTACGTATGTCAGTTGCGCTCATTCCTGATTCTTTTTGACTTTCTTCATGGAGATTTTCCCCCCTTCCCCACTCCTCTTCGATGGTTAGCAGCTTGCAATAAAAGAGATTCGGCAAAAGGGATCGCATCATTTGCTGATTTACCACCGGCTAGTTGTGCGAGTTCATCGCGACGGGTGGTATTATTATCTAGACTGGTAACACGCACGACTGTACGCACACCGCTATTATCGTTGTTATTGATAGTTTGCTTATCTACCCGGAAATGACAGTCTGCCATTGCTGCTACTAAAGGTTGGTGAGTAACACACAATACTTGCTGATGTTGACTGAGTTGATGTAATTTTTCGGCGATCGCTTGGGCAACTCTGCCAGAAACCCCAACATCAATTTCATCAAATACCATCGTTCCCGCACTATCAGCTAGAGAAAAACAAGATTTCAGCGCTAATAAAAAACGGCTCATTTCTCCACCAGAAGCAATTTCTGTTAAAGGTTGCAGCGGTTCTCCCGGATTCGGACTAAACATAAAAGTAATTTTGTCCGCTCCGACTGCGGTGAAAGTAGTCAGCACTATCTGAACTTTAAACTTTACCTTTTCCATCGCTAAAGGTTTGAGTTCATTTAACAATCGTGATTCTAAAGCTGCTGCTGCTGTGCGACGTAATTGAGTTAATTGTCCAGAAACTTGAGTCAGCTTTTCTAAACAAACTTTTTCTTGCTGTTCCAAACTTTCTATAGATTGTTCGCTGTCATTTAGTTCAGCTAATTCTGTTTGGATGCGCTGATAGTAAGCGATCGCTTCGGTAAGTGTCGGTCCATATTTGCGGCAAATTTGCTTTAACTCGCGAATTCGCTCTTCTACTTCTTCCAATCGTTGCGGATCTGCTTCCAAAGCTTCACCAT
Organism: Nostocales cyanobacterium PMM_0069; assembly: GCA_949127635.1. Classification (GTDB taxonomy): domain Bacteria; phylum Cyanobacteriota; class Cyanobacteriia; order Cyanobacteriales; family Nostocaceae; genus Hassallia. Next base: position 5,144 of record CASBQA010000312.1, read on the forward strand.
AAGCGTTAATTTGTCGCGCTACTTCTACCACCGCTGTTTGAGCATCTCTCACCAAATCTAACAGCGATTGTAACTGCGAATCATATTCTACCATGTCATTTAATACCACTTCGCTGTCTGCGAGTAAGTCGCCCACAGTTAAAGCTTCGTTATCGTTTTGGTACAACGCTTGATAAACTTTGTAGCTCATTTGTTGCAACTCAACTACATGATTCAAGCGCTGATGTTCTTGTTCTAACTGTTCTAATTCATCAGGTTCGCACAAATTTGCCGTTCCCAATTCTTGAACTTGATAAGTTAGTAAATCGAATTGTTGTAAACGCTCCCGTTCGGAAGTGCGGCGTTTTTCTAATGCTAAATGCGCCATTTGGTAAGCTGTAAAAGCGGTTGTTACAACTTGACGCTGTTGCATCAACTTTTCTCCACCGTAAAGATCCAACCAATCACGCACTTGGGCAGATTGTCCTACTTGTACAGTTTGACCTTGAGCAGTAATTTCCACCAAGCGATCGCGTAAACCGGTCATTAATTGTCGATTTACCAAAACTCCATTCACACGCGATCGACTGCGGATATTTCCTGATGTCGCGGTGATTTCTCGGCTAATAACTACAGAATTATCATCTATTGAATCAATTTCTTGTTCGCTCAACCAAGCAGCAAAGGCAGAATTAGACGTGAAAGTAGCTTCTACCATCGCTCGACTTGTACCAGTGCGAATTAGCCTACTAGAGACTTTACCCCCTAAAGCTGCATCAATTGCATCCAGGATAATCGACTTTCCGGCGCCAGTTTCACCTGTTAATACATTTAATCCAGCGCCAAATTCTAATTCTAATTGGTCAACTAGGGCAAAATTTTCTATTCTCAGACAGAGTAACATGAAACCAATTTCTCCGTTAAGGCAGACGCCGGATTTTCTAAATTAAGGGACACTAATATTAAGAGGGGGAAAGGTATGGAAATAAAGAGTTATTTAAATAGATGTATTATATTTTTCTTCCCCTTTCCCTTTAACCTTACCCCCTCTTGGGCATGGGTAAAAAGCAAGTTACGTTTATTTCTGCCCACTACCTAGTTTAATTTGACTTTGATGTTCATGGACGAAGTAAATTATCGCTCTTCATATACCACAACGCCGTCACCCTATAAGGGTGCGGCTAAACGAACAAAGTCCACCTGCGTGGACTAATAAAATCAAGGGTTGAATAGCCCGCGCAGGCGGGCTTTGTATTTATAGCCCCAGGCTTCCAGCCTGAGGGCGACTCAACTATAATAAATTGTTACAATACTTAACGTGGACGTATCGACCTGGTGGCAAACTTCATGAGTGCTAAGACAATTTCCCCAACTGACCAACCGATTGATGTTGAAGTGGTTTCTATTGATGGAGCGCTAGTTCCTGTGGTGACACCAAGCGTACCTCATATAGCGATCGCACCAAAACAAAAACCCGAATTGCGTTATGAGCCTTTAGCCCTCGCCGCGTATTATAAAAAACGACCCCTGCAAGTTTTGCGTCGTATTTTCACAGTTTTAGCACCGAGTTTATCCTTTGCTTTTGGCTTGTGGTTCGACAGCAAACGGGGAGTTGTCGTCAAAAATGACCAACGTCGTGCGAGTCAGTTACGAGAATTGCTGACAGGATTGGGACCGGCTTACATTAAAATTGGGCAAGCTTTATCTACCAGACCAGATTTGGTTCCCCCTGTATACTTAGAAGAATTAACCAAGCTACAAGACCAGTTACCAGCATTTCCCAATGAAATCGCGTATCAATTCATTCAAGAAGAATTAGGAGCGCTTCCAGAAGAGATTTACTCAGAACTTTCCCCCGAACCAATTGCCGCAGCTTCTTTGGGACAAGTTTACAAAGGTAAGTTGAAAAGTACTGGTGAGGAAGTCGCCGTTAAAGTGCAACGTCCCGACTTACGCGAAGGTATAACAATTGACTTATATATTTTACGTCGTCTCGCGGGGTGGGCAAAGAGAACCTTTAAAAGGGTGCGAAGTGACCTAGTAGGGATTCTAGATGAATTAGGCGATCGCATCTTTGAAGAGATGGACTATATCCACGAAGGACAAAACGCGGAGCGCTTTTTTCAGTTATACGGTCACATGAAAGACGTTTATGTACCGAATATTTACTGGGAATATACAAACCGTCGCGTTTTGACGATGGAGTGGATCAACGGCACGAAATTAACCAATACAGCCGAAATTCGCGCCCAAGGCATCGATGCGCGTTATCTAATTGAAGTGGGTGTGCAGTGTTCTTTGCGACAATTATTAGAACATGGATTTTTCCATGCCGACCCGCATCCAGGTAACTTGTTAGCCACACCCGATGGTAAACTAGCTTATCTTGACTTTGGGATGATGAGCGAGATTCAACCCCTGCAAAGATATGGTTTAATTGAAGCGATCGTTCACGTCGTCAACCGCGATTTTGAAGGTTTAGCCAAAGATTACGTCAAGTTAGATTTCTTATCACCAGAAACCGACTTAACCCCAATTATTCCCGCTTTTGCCAGAGTATTTGCCAATGCCGAAGGTGCTAGCGTTGCTGACCTCAACATCAAAAGCATCACCGATGATTTATCATCCTTGATGTATGAGTATCCCTTCCGCGTTCCACCTTACTACGCTTTAATTATCCGTTCCTTGGTAACGCTCGAAGGCATTGCGATTTTTATTGACCCGAACTTCAAAGTTCTCAGCGAAGCTTATCCTTACGTTTCCAAACGCTTGTTAACCGATCCAGCACCACAATTAAGAGCATCTTTGCAAGATTTGCTGTTTAAAGAAGGTACATTCCGCTGGAACCGTTTAGAAAACCTCTTAAAAAATGCCCGTAACAATCAAGATTATGACTTGAATGTGGTTTTGAATCAAGCATTAGAGTTTCTATCTTCCGATAGAGGCGCTTTTATTAGAAATCGGGTAGTCGATGAAGCTGTCAAAGGAGTCGATGCTTTAGGTAAAAACGCTTTGCATAATTTTACATATTTGCTGCGAGAACGAGTAGGTTTAACAGCAATCAACGAAACTCCCTCAGCATCAGCTGAACAGCAACAAACCTTAGAGCATATCAAACGTATTTTTAATATTCTCCAAGAAACCCGTGGCTTTGATGCAGGGCAACTTGTTCCCCAACTTGCACAATTAATAGTAAATCCTGGGGTGCAGCGTTTGGGTCAGCAAGTTACCAGTCTCTTAGTCCAAAAAGCCATAGCCAGAATGATTCGGGAATTTTTAGCCCCGGAAGAAGTCGTTGTGAGTCCTACTCAACCAAAATTGCCTGCTTAACCTGTAGTCAGCGCTTCAGCGCTGTTGAACTAACTACATTCACCTTAATTTAACCAGGAATGAGCGCAAAATACCTCCCAAACTCTTATTCCTCTGTGTTCTCTGTATTCTCTGCGGTTCGTTATTCCATAATTATGCGCTCATTCCTGTTAAAAATAGACTCCTTGCAAAAATCGGTAAATGCCCTCAGGCTAGAAGCCTGGGGCTATACAAACAAAGCCCACCTGCGTGGGCTTAAGATCAAAAAAATATACTTTTGCAAGAAGTGTAATGGACGCTAACACACGCTTACAGATGATTTTAGCTGATTCGCCTGTTGGTATGGTACTGCCGGCGATCGCTCAAAGCAACCTTCCCAATTGGTGGTTAGCAGGTGGCGCAGTGCGAAATACCGTTTGGCGTTATATTTTCGGCGAAGAATGTAAGTTAGTTATTAATGACTTTGATATTGCCTTCTTTGATCAACAAGGAAATCGTTCTCAAGAACTAGCAGCAAAAACAGCTTTGACAAATCAGTTTCCTGAGTACAAATTTGATGTGAAAAATCAAGCTAGTTTCGCTCGTTGGCGTAATGGACGTCAAACCTTTAACAGCACAGAAGATGGCATTACGAATTGGCTCCACACTGCCACTGCTGTAGGCGTAAAGCTAGATGCAGAACATAAATGGCAATTTTTCACCCCCTACGGATTAGATGACCTATTTGCCGGTATTATTCGCCCGACACCAACGCATATTGATAATCCAGATGCTGAACAAAAAGCATCTGGGTTTCTGCAAAAGTGTCCTTGCTTGCGTTTGGCAATTTAGGTAGTAGTACGTCAAGGACTAATTGATGCATAGATTTTCTGTAGAGACGGCGATTTATCGCGTCTCTCTAAGCGTTAAAATGATAAGCCCTGACGACTGGAAGTCGCGGCTACACAAACAAAGTCCACCTGCGCGGACTAACCTGGAAATAGAGTTTAAAATTTTATCTGGCAAGAGTAATAAAATAGCGTTCATCTAGCTCAGATACTCGTTCATCTCCCTCAGAGACTCGTTCATCTCTCTCAAAGACTCGTTAATCTATCTCAGAGACTCGTTCATCTCCCTCCAAGACTGATTCATCTAGCTCAGAGACTCGTTCATCTCTCTCAAAGACTCGTTCATCTCACTTAAAGACTGATTCATCTACTTCGGATACTCGTTCATCTCCTTCAAAGACTCGTTCATCTCTCTCAAAGACTCGTTCATCTGCCTCCAAGACTGATTCATCTCCCTCAAAGACTCGTTTATCTACCTCAAAGACTTATTATTCTAGGACTTACGCATTTTGACGAAGAACTGTCATTCTGAACGGAGCGTCTTGAAGAGAAGAATCTCTGAGATATTTGGCTACACTTCGTTTCGCTCAGTATGACAAAAACATTTTGCGTAAGTCCTGTATTCAACTAGAGATTTTCAATAAACTCCTCAACTGAAACTCCAGCTTGATTCAGAATACTCTTAAGCGTCCCGACAGCTACAGTTTTGCGATGTAGTGGCACAACACAACCGACTTCAATCACTTCCTGTTCTTCTCCTTCGTCTAGCAGTTGCTTCTTCAAAATTACATGACTGCCACGTTGTCTTACCTGAACAAAGCCTAAATGTTCCAGAACACGAATCACTTCAGAGGCTTTAATTCTGGGTAGCTTAGGCACTAGTCACCTCAAATGTAGTCAACAACCGACGAGGTGCGGTTTCCGAAAGCGGGAACTCGTCTAAATATAGTTCAGTTGCTTCGCGCAAATTAGCGATCGCTTCTTCTATCGTCTCTCCCTGACTAGCAGTTCCCACCTCTGGACATTCAGCTACGTAAACATCTTCTTCCCAGTGCAGAATTGCAGTAAAGGTTTGAGTTTTTTTGTCTTGAGCCTGTTTTAATGAACTCATATCATGTCCGCGCAATTATCC
>CASBQA010000313.1 GCA_949127635.1 Nostocales cyanobacterium PMM_0069
GAGTGAGTTTGGGTAGAGTGAGTGCGATCCTTAGTAAGTTGGGTGGAACGGAGTCTAAGCCAACATTAAGTAGTTTGCTTATTTGGAAAATTGGCTAAATTGCTACATTTTTGATTAATTTTCTTTAGCAAGCGCTCTGCTGCATCAAAGCTACTCTTGTCAGCGATATAATCAATTATGTTCTCAATATCCTGACTCGCAGCAGCAGTAAATCTACAAATATTACTCATTTCCCTGCTTGCTGACGACGCTGTTGTAATTTCTGTTCTAATTGACGAAAAACTATCTCCCCATCAATTACTTCCCCACGTTCGAGTTGTTCTACTCCGATGGCAATTTCCCGTTTCAATTCCTCAAACCTACCTTTATAAATCCTTTCCCTTTCCTCCAGGAGTTTAATACCCGCAATAATCACATCCTCAGTCGAAGCATATTTACCGCTGGCAATTTGACTTTGGATAAATTGCTCTAATTCAGGAGTCAAAGAAATACTCATATATAGGAATCCTACTTGATTGAGTGAAAAGAGGTGTTGGGGATATTGCGATCGCTGTCATAATTACCTAATTAATAATCTATAACATTGGAGATGGTATTTTTTCTAACGAAACCAAACCATTGTCTTCAAAATCTATCTCAATATGATATCCTTCCATCATTGCAGTTCCCAGCAAAGGCTTATAACCAGAAGCTAAAATAGGGACTACCTTTTCTATATCATCCCAAACAACAGTTGCTAAATGTATAGCTAATAAAGCTTCACTACCGTCAGCAAATCTTGCAGGTATGCTTGAATATAAAGGAAGATTCATCGCATTGACTGCTTGAACTGGTAAGGTAAGATAGTCGTTGAATCCAGTATCGATGACAAAATCCAGAGAGAAATCTGGTTGTTGTGGTAAACGAAAAATCACCGTAACTATTGCTTTGCGGTCAATCAATCTTCCGTAAATCATTCAACTGTACGCTCCATAGAAGCACCACCAAAGGTGACAGCAACATCATAGCCAATTCGCATAGTAAATAATCTAGCGTTGGGATTTTTCTGCTTTAACCTTAATGCTGATTCAACACCACTTTTGTCAATTCCATATTCGCCTGTTTCAGCATCAATCACAATCATCTTGCCAATATTATCACCATGCTCAACCTCTGAACGAATCCCCTTAGAGTAAAATTGTTTGGCTCTTTGGGCAACTTCCTCTACAGTCCAAAAAATAGCCTGCATAATTACACCTGTTTTTAGTCTACTGTTTTTCTATATTCTCATTATAAGTAAGTGGGTCTTCAAAGCCTCTAAATTAACTTATGCACTTCTGACTATAATTTTTGCAGAAATTGATCCATAAATTAAGCTTCTGGGCTGACTTATCAAAAAAAGGATGGTGCGTTAGCACTCTTGCATAACGCACCATCCTTTATATTTCAAAAATCAAATATGAGTCCTATAGACGGACGAGCGTTCGTTTAGCCGTGACTTTAGTCGTCGGGCAATAAGTGTTATCGATGTTTTGCTTGTTTTAGCATTTGCGTCAGTCTATCAAGCAATAAGACTTCCCGCTTGCTATCTTCTAGTGTCCGCGCTAATATAATTGCTCTTTCATAAAAATTGCGGGCAGTGGAATAGTTACCTAGTTGCTCATACAATAGGGCATAAGACTCAAAAGATTTTAATTTCTCGCCTAAATTTTCTGATTCTGTAGCCAGTGTTAAACGCTGTTCTAGTAAGTCGAAAGCACGTTCATATCTTCCTACAGAACGGTGAGCTGTAACCAAACCGTCAATTGCTCGTAATTCGTTGGTGCGATCGCGTGTAACTTTTGCAATTCGCAATGCTGAACCATATGTACCAATGGTATCTTGATAATTGCCGGCGGCTAGGTAAGCATCGCCTAAATTATTCAAGGTATTCGCTTCGGCGATCGCGTCTGGTGTTCGACGGCGGAAAATCAAAGCTGTTTCCAACAGCTTTATTGCTTTGTTATAATCTCCTAGCCTGAGTGTCGCTAAACCCAAGTTACTTAAAGACAGTCCTTGTCCTTCAATATTTTTGACATCACTGGCAATTGTTGCTGCTTCTGTAAAGGTTTCAGCCGCTGGGGTGAATTCTCCTTTTTGCAGTAGTAATGTGCCGATGTTATTTAGTCCAAAAATCTGTCCTTGAAAATCTTGAGTATCACGAGCGATCGCTAACCTCCGACGCATTGGATCTTCAGCTTCTTTTAATCGACCCAGATGTACATAACCTTTACCAATTAAATCGTAAACTAAACCTTGCGCCTTTAAGTCGCCGATCAAATGATAAATATCCAGTGCTTGTAACCAAGACTCAATTGCTTTATCCGATTTTCCTTCTTGTTCTTGTTGTTCACCTTGACGCACCAACATATCAGCCTCGTCTCTTGATTCTCGCACTGCTGAATGGTTTAAAGGGCGGTGGAGTTGTTGGGTAATATCTACCGCACCTGCTGCGATCGGATTTAGCAAAACTGCAAACAGTAAATACGAGACAGCACAAAATTGATATTTTGGCAATAAGTTTCCAGAAAATTTACTTACAAATAAATGCTTTTGCTTCATAAAAATAACCGTAAAATTACGGTTTAGAATAAAATAACTCTTAGCGAGATTAGTGTTAATTTTAGAACAGGCATTACAAGAGTTAATACTTAAGTTAGGATTGCGGTAAATCTTCACCTAAGTAGATGGCGCGGACATCCCCAGGTAATTTGTCCTCTAACATAAGATAGCCTTCCTGAAGAAAATTGGCTACATCTAATGGAGCGATCGCTTCACCTTCAGCTTGCAGATAAGCAGCAATGCGAGTTTCGCTCCAGTGAAAGGTTTGAGCCATTAAAACCATCAATCGCAAAACTGGAGGCATTTGTTCCAAAGCTTGTTCGATATAACACCATAGTGGTGGTGAAGTTGCTTGCAGAGAATAATGAATTGCTTCTGTGGGTGGTAATTCGAGATCGTTGATACAGAAAGCCGTCATATTGATCAGCCAATTTTGCAAAGTTAAAGTTTCTTGGCTTGATTCAGCGTTGGATAAATCAAGTCCACCGAGTTCATAATATATGTGTCGCCAAGTCAGAGCAAACAGATAATCTGCTTGCACAGGCGATCGCGCTGAATGGCGAATTAACGTGTACACTATCGGGCTATAACGGCAAAACATCGCCGTAAAGTATTTTCCAGCTTCCGGATGGGACTGAAATAAATCCAAAAGTTCCTGATCGCCGTAATGAAACAGCGATTTAACTAGAGGGTGATTAGCTTCGGGAAAATGTGGTATTTGCACAATCCAAATGAATGTATGTTGTTAGAATGAATGTTATTAGAAATGAATATTTCCTGGTCTACACTTAAATTGTTCATCAAGTGTCCTCCAGCTAATCGCGATCGGGTCTTGATGTTGGTCTGTTTGTGAGTAACATCTAGACTACTTTGTTATTGATACACTATAAATACGGACTTTATTTTAGTCTGTACCCTTGAATAATAAAATCGATTCCTCAATAAAATCCTAGATGTGTTCATGGTTATAGCAGTTAGTGTGACACCGTTGTTGATTCAACCTTTTACTTTAGGCTCTTTCTTGCCTTCGCTGGCGTTAGATAGCTTATTGTCTACCCAAGGCATTATGGTGATGCTGCTAGCAGCCTACGCCGGTGCTATGTGGATGTTCCTTACCAGTGCGCCAAAAGTACACACCGTTATGGTGTCAGATTTGGAGATTGCCCGCCAGTTGTATCAAGGGCTGCTAGATTTGCCAGCAGCAGAAGTACCTTTGCACTACTATTACAACTACGAGCAAAGTATAGGCGCTGCCGGAATCGATCCGCTTTACATGTCAGCTAGCCCCACGTTTTCCGGCAGCAGAATGATGAATAATGGTAGCGAAGGGCTTTGGTATCAATTAAAGAAAAACACCCAGCTACACGTCATTACTGGAGCTAGTCTAGGCACCAAAAGTCAGCAGCGTCACGTTTGCTTTGATCGTGATTGCCTGGATATGATTTTAATGCGTGTGGAAACGCGAGGCTTGAAATTCAAGATTCGCAATCGCAAACCCTTGAATTTTTTGATTAAGGATTATGAAGGGCGTGTGATTGAGTTGGCTGAGGTGGCGAATTAGTTATTGGTCAAGAGTCAATAGTTGTAGAGACGCGATATATCGCGTCTGTTAAAAGTTATTGGTTAATTAAATTCTTGATTGGGTTTCGTCCTAGTAAACCCAATCATAGTTTTTTTGATATGCGCGGGCAAAAAACTTGCCTTATCAACGATGTACAAATCTAAGCTATATAAAACAGATTTCTATGGTTGGACTCAAGAGCAGGTAAGCTTGCTGACAACTCAACAGTGGGATCAATTAGACACGATTAACCTGATTGAAGAAATTCAAACTTTGGGTAGAAAAGAACGGCAAGAATTGAGAAATCGGCTGGGAATTTTGCTAGGACACCTAATAAAATGGCAGTTTAAAGCTGATAAACGTAGCAATAGTTGGTTAGGTACAATTCGAGAGCAACGTATTCAAATTAAGCTGCTTTTGCAAGATAGCCCTAGTTTGAAAGCTTACTTAGAGGAAGTTTTTCTCACGGCTTATGAATTAGGTTTAGCTTTAGCGATTCGAGAGACTCAGTTAGGTGAACAGCTTTTTCCAGAAATATGTCCTTACAATTGGGAGCAAGCGCTGAATTCGGAATTTTTACCAGAATCGAATTGACGAGCAAGCGGAGTAAATAGGAAAACTAAATTAAACGTAAGCTCGTAGTAAGGACTTTAGTCCTTATTTGACAGACAATTGTTTATTCCTAAACTATGAGTGACCAACTAATTCTGAATGAATATAAGCAACAAATTGCGGATTTATACAGCCGCAGAAGCCAAACTTATGATGATAGCGATTGGCATCCGCGAATTGCTCATCGTCTAGTTGAACATGCACGCATTAGCAGTGGACAGCATGTGTTAGATATTGCTACAGGAACTGGTATGGCAGCGATTGAAGCAGCACAATTTGTAGGTTCTGAAGGTCGAGTTGTTGGAGTGGACATTTCAAATGGAATGCTTGAGCAGGCAAGACGGAAGGTTGAAGCATTAGGATTTCGCAATATTGAATTTCAACTTGCGGATGCTGAAGCACTGGATTTTCCAGAAAACAATTTTGATGTGGTTCTGTGTTCATCTGCATTCATTTGGATGTCTGATTTGAATGCTGCTTTACGGCTTTGGCATCGATTGCTTAAACCTGGGGGGTTGATTGGCTTTCATGCTTTTGCAGAAACTGCTTTTGTCGGAGGGGTTGTAGCGCAAAAGGTAGCTGAAAAGTATGGTATTTCATACGCTATGAGTAAACCAACTGGTACAATTGAAAAGTGCCATGATTTGCTTGCTGCCGGCGGGTTTGAGGCGATTGAAATTAACCCTGAGCAGGATGGTGGCTATATCAGTTTGGAACAAGCAAAGCGGATGTGGGCTGGAAGTGAGCATCCTGCACCGGGACAATTCCCAAATCCGTTGTCACAACTTTCATCGGAGCAATTAGAGCAAGCTAAGGCGGAATTTGAGGCAGAACTCGAAGCATTAGTTACTGAGCAAGGCATTTGGAACGATGTGACAATCTTTTTTGCATTTGGTCGCAAGCCAATAGACCACAGTTCGTAAGTGAAATTTCCTCAGATTGTTAAAGTAGAGACGTGAAGTTTCACGTCTCTACATCTTTTTGGGTTAAGTTTCGTCTTGTCCCCATGTTTCTAGCCAATCTCCATCAACATCATCACAATATAAATGGGCGGCTTCAAGCCCATACTTCATGATGTCATTTTGCACTTTTTGAGCCGCTTCTACAGCTTGTAAAAAGTTGTCTAATCTCTGTTGACGCTCAGATTGTTTTTCCTGAACCATAAAGACTCACTTTGTTAATATCTGCCAATTTTTCTAGCAATTCCTCAGCTAAATCCAATAACTCAATTTCATCACTAGTTCCGCGATTACTTTCTCCACACGTCGCACTACCCGCTAACACATTTTTGAC
>CASBQA010000314.1 GCA_949127635.1 Nostocales cyanobacterium PMM_0069
CCGTGTGCCGAACCCATGAAAATCTTAATTCCTGGTGTCGGCTTGGCAGAAAGCAAATCTGGCAGATTTTCTGGAGTTGCGCCAATAAAAAAGCCATAATTAACCAGGCACTTGCTTTGAGCGCGTTGTAACTTGTCGTCTAAAGCTTGCTGCGTAATCGTCAGGGGACGGGTATTCGGCATTTCCAAAAAGGAGGTAACTCCCCCCTTAGCACAAGCACAACTGGCAGTAAACAAGTCTTCCTTGTGTTCTAGTCCTGGTTCCCGGAAGTGTACCTGGGGGTCAATTACCCCTGGCAACAAAGTTAACCCATCTGCGTCAATTTCTGTTGTTGGTGTTGCCGAGGAGATTTCTGGAGCGACTTTTATAATTTGGCGATCGCGGGTCAGGACATCCCCGACTATTAACTCACCATTAGGTAGAATAATGCGAGCGCTGCGAATCAGTAAACTTTTTGGAGATGACATGGAGTTAAGACCCAGAACGAAAATTAGCTTTTATCGTGACAGAAAATAATTCTTTTCGGTTAAATTGGTTGCACTATTCGTAACAAATTTTCGCACTTTGGTGACAAAAAAGTTTATTTTTTAACTAGGAATCACCATATCAAGATGCCAAAATAACCAGAAAATCACATTTCCCCGGTTAAAATAAACGAATACAGTGACTGTGGTAGTTTAATTAACTGCATCTTCCTTTTACTTCAGTAATTTAATGCATAATAAAGTGTCTGATAACAACTCTAACCAACAACCTGATAATTCCTGGATCGCAGAACTAGGTAGAACAGTCGTATTAAGTATAATTCTTGCCTTGGGAATTCGCACCTTTGTTGCAGAAGCTCGTTGGATTCCCTCTGGTTCAATGGAACCTACCCTGCACGGTTCGGAAAATCAGTGGGAGGCAGACAAAATCATTGTTGATAAGTTGAAGTATAAATTTTCTGACCCACAGCGAGGAGACATTGTAGTATTTTCACCTACGGAAGAGTTGAAAAAAGAACAATATCAAGATGCTTTTATTAAACGTGTAATTGGTTTACCGGGAGAAAAAGTAGAACTGAGGAATGGCAAAGTATACATCAATAACAAACCGCTTCAGGAAATCAATTACCTCAACCAAAACTTACGTACAGAAAAAGAAGTTTGTACATCAGGACCGCAGCCACCTTTTTTAGCTAAACCCGTGACTATACCGCCTAACTCATATCTAGTGTTAGGAGACAACCGCACCCAGAGTTATGATGGTCGCTGTTGGGGTGTTGTCCCTCGTGAAAACATTATTGGTCGTGCTGTACTTCGTTTTTGGCCTTTAAAACATATTGGCGGAATCGATAAGGGACCAGTGTATTCAAATTAAAGATAATTTCGGAAGGGGAATATACCACAATGAGCCGCACCCGCAAAATAAAGTATCGCCATCTTTAAAGCAGCACAATTTTTGGATAGACACAAGTGATATTATGTCCTGATAATTAACATTAATAAAAATATCGCAACCCTCGTAGAGACGTCCCGCTCGTAAAGATGTCCCGCTCGTAGAGACGTTCCGGTGGAACGTCTCTACTAACTGATGTTAGAGAATGTCTAAAAAGTAAAGCCTCTTTGTCAAGTATATTTTCAATTTTAGTGAGTGCGTTGATGTAGTTTAACGCACTCTATTTTTGTCATGTCCGTGGACAAGGGGAAAAATCAATTCCAAATTAAAGTAAAAGTGCGATTGAGAACGTTAGTAACAAGAAAAAGAAGAAAATAGGTAATCTTATCGTGAGAAAAAAGTAATTTTAGAATAACTTAAACAAATTGCTCAAAATAAGCCGTTAATTTTCCGCGTTTTCCGAGGTTTAGTAAACAACTCTGAATTTGAGAAAATTAAGGAATTAACTACAGCAAAGACAAAATGAATTACAAGCGGTTAGATCCTCATAAAAAAGATATTTTGATTATTGACGATATAGCAGATAATTTGCGAGTTTTATCGTTACTACTAACAAAGCATGGGTATAACGTTCGTAAAGCTTTGAATTGGCAAATGGCTCTAACTGCTTGTGAAACACTATTACCCGATTTAATTTTGCTTGACATTATGATGCCAGAAGTAGATGGTTATAAGGTTTGTCAGCGTTTAAAAGCGAGTGATTTTACTGCCGATATTCCGGTGATTTTTATTAGTGCTTTGGATGACGTTTTTGACAAAGTAAAAGCTTTTGGGGCAGGAGGAGTAGACTATATTACCAAACCTTTTGAGTTTGAAGAAGTTTTGGTACGTGTCAAAAGTCATCTAGCGTTGAAAACAGCGCGACTAGAAATATTGAACTTAAACACCGAACTAGAAGAAAGAGTAAAACAACGCACTACTCAATTAGAAAAAGCTCTCCAAAAACTTCAGGGAGAAATTACTTTTCGGCAGCAACTGCAAAATAAACTACTGAATATAGCACTACATGATTCACTGACTGGATTGCCAAATCGAGTTTTGTTTATTAGACGACTAGAAAAAGCTTTGAATCGTGCTCAAATAGAAGCTGATTTTCAGTTTGCCGTATTGTTTTTAGATTGCGATCGCTTTAAACTTGTCAATGATTCTCTTGGTCATCTGGTGGGAGATGAATTACTCATAGCGATTGCCAATCGCCTAGAACAATGTTTATTGCCTGTTGATACTTTAGCACGATTAGGCGGAGATGAATTTGGAATTATTCTCGAAAATTTAACAGATATTCCCCAGGCGATTCAAGTTGGCGAGCATATTTTACAACAATTCTCACTAGCTTTTAAATTGTCTCGTTGTGAGGTATTTATAAATGCCAGCATTGGCATTAGTTGGGGTAATAGTCATTGCGATAAGCCAGAGTATTTGCTGCGAGATGCTGATACAGCAATGTATAGAGCTAAAGCTTTAGGAAAAGCCAGATATCACGTTTTTAACCCAGAAATGCATCACGAAGCTACCCAGCTTTTAGACTTAGAAAACGATTTGCGTAGAGCTGTAGAACGGCAAGAATTTATTGTTTACTACCAGCCAATTATTTCTTTAGTTACAGGCAGAATCTCTGGATTAGAAGCGCTTGTGCGTTGGCAACATCCTACTCGCGGTTTGATTTCTCCTACAGAGTTTATTCCGGTTGCCGAAGAAACAGGTTTGATTCATGCCATCAATATTTGGGTATTGCGATCGGCTTGCGAACAGCTAACTATTTGGCAAAATCACAACTCGACACTAGAATATCTAACTATCAGTGTGAATTTGAGTGTGCGCTTGTTTTCAGACCCGAAATTATTAGCAAAAATTGACGAGATTATTCAAGAAACTAAAATAAATCCTGCTTGTCTAGAAATAGAAATTACAGAAAGTGTAATTATGGAAAATAGTCAGGTACTGAAAAAGTTTTTACAACAATTAACAGAGCGAAAAATTAAGTTAGTTATGGATGACTTTGGTACAGGTTATTCGTCGTTAAATTATTTGTATAACTTTCCTTTTAATGTCTTAAAGATTGACCAATCCTTTGTCAAACGGATACAGGAAAACAAAGAAAGCATGGGGTTAGTGCCAGCAATGCTCAGTATTGCCAACTCAATGGGGATGAGTGCGATCGCTGAAGGTGTAGAAACAACTTTTCAGTTAGCACAACTGAGAAATTTAAATTGTAATTTCGCTCAAGGATATCTATTTTCTCAAGCTCTACAACCAGAATTAGTTCTAGACTTCATCACCAACGCACCTCAATGGTAATACTAAGTATGAAAAAAGAATCTCACAGATACATTTAGACAACCGATGTAGAAATTAATTATGCGTTACCCACAACCCTTGATGAGACGTAGCATTGCTACGTCTCTACATGTTTTCCACTTCCTTTGTGTCTATTAGTCTATAGTCATTATTTTCACCCTTGACTTTTGACTCTTGACTTTTGACCCTTGACTTTTGACCCTTGACCCTTCACTTTTGACCCTTAACACGGCAACGCAAAACTTTTTATTGATCAACGAGTACAATTTTCAGTCACATATAAGCATAATAGAGAAGTGACTGATCACATCAACCCTTTACGCTCCCTCAAAGAAGGTCACTGGTTTAAGCTCATCTGTGGCGCCAGTTTCCAACATCTGCCTGCGGTCAGTAGTTTAACATTAGCCTACACATTGGCTGGTGCTGACTGCATAGATGTCGCAGCTGATCCTGCGGTGATTGCAGCAGCACAATCCGCGCTACAAGTAGCCAACGATTTAGCTGGGGATGCCGAAAAGCGAGGCTTTGGCAAAAACGCAAAGCCCCCTTTGTTAATGGTCAGTTTAAACGATGGGGAAGACCCCCATTTCCGCAAAGCCGAGTTTAATTCGGCTGTTTGTCCTACAGACTGCGATAGACCATGTGAAAAGATTTGTCCAGTGCAAGCAATTGTATTTAACGGTATCAAAAACGACTTTTCGGGAGTCGTATCGCAAAAATGCTACGGCTGCGGTCGTTGTTTACCAGCTTGTCCTTATGGTATAATTTATACAAGATCGTATGTTTCAACTCCAGGAGCGATCGCACCATTAGTAATGTCAAGTGGGGTAGATGCCGTAGAAATCCATACAAAAGTAGGACGCTTAACAGAATTTAAACGATTGTGGCAAGCAATTTCACCGTGGGTAGATCGTCTCAAGGTAGTATCAATTAGTTGTCCAGATGGCGATGACTTAATTGAGTATCTACACGCACTTGACGATCTGATTACCCCGATAAAGAGTGCCTTAATTTGGCAAACTGATGGTCGTCCGATGAGCGGAGATATTGGAGATGGCACCACTCACGCGGCAGTGAAATTAGCCCAAAAAGTTTTGGCAGCTAAATTACCCGGATATGTGCAGTTAGCAGGTGGCACTAACAGCTACACCGTTGCTAAGTTAAAAGCAATGGGACTGCTGAGG
>CASBQA010000315.1 GCA_949127635.1 Nostocales cyanobacterium PMM_0069
ATGTTGGTGGAATGATTTATTATTCAATCTGCCAATCGCTTATGGTTTTGGATATATGTGTAGTTTCTTTTCCCCAAAGTTACTTTTACCTTGTTCAATTATCGGCTACTGGCTATCTAACGTTGTCGGAATTCTCTTAATTCAATTAGGGTCTGTAGATGTTTTTCAAAATGAACCCAAAAAACGTAACCGCAAAAAAGAGTTATTCACGGGTTTAGTTTCCTCAACAGTCTTTACTCTAGTGATTATCCTCTTAATTCAGTTTAAGATTCTTGATACTCCCCTTTTATTCTCTAATGGTTAAGAGTTAGTTGTTAGTGGATAGTGGTAAATCTTAACAACTAACAACTAATAACATCATCATTTTTTATTAGCATCTACCAAATCTCTCAAATTTAAAAATTTGGGAACGTCCTTACCAATAATTAATGGCAACTTGCCATCCCATTTTTCTATTGCTTGACGTTGCAGTATTTGAGAAGTCAAAGTCTCACGAAGCAAACTGTTTGCTTCAACCTCTCCTTTTGAAAGATTCACTTTTGCTTGAGCTTGTTTTGATGCCTTCAGCGCGATAAATTCTGCCTGCTTTGCTTCTTGTTCAGCAATTTGTTTTGCTTCCACTGCTAGGCTAAATTGCGGAGAGAAGTGGACATGCACTAGAGAAATGTCATCAACTGCAATATGATATTTAATTAAGCGTGTGGTTAATGCATCATCAACTTCTGCTTTTACTTCGCCCCTTTTTGTGATAACTTCTTCAGCAGTATACTTTGCTATCACGGCTTTGAGTACTTCTTGAACCGCTGGATTTATAATCCGCTGTATAACACTTTTTTCATCTCCAATTTGTTGAAAAATGGCATTTACTTCTTCTGGGATAATATGCCAGTTGAGCGCTACATCGGTGAAGACATCTTGTAAATCTCTTGAAGATGCTTCTGCCGGAATTTCCCGACTTTGGACTCGGACACTCAATTTTTGGACAGTATTAACTACAGGAATAATTACATGAATTCCTTCTCCTAGTATTTTGTCTTGGACTTGTCCAAAGTGCATTAATACGCCGCGTTGTCCAGCGTTTACTATTACAAAAGGGGTGAGGAAAATAGTTATTAAGAATAAAAGTGCTGTGAGTTTTCCAGCACTGCTAAAAGCTTTGTTTTTTTTCATCGTTATTTCTCAAATAGGTAACGTCTGAAAATGAATGTTTAGATGATATCATGTCCGTTTAATTAACAGTAACAAAAACATATCTACCGTCGTAGAGACGTTCCACCGGAACGTCTCTACAGCTAGAGATTTTGATAGCGGGCTAAAGCTATTAAAGGAAAATATTGTTGATAAAGGTGGTATTTCAGGTAAAAGTGACAGGGAAAGCCAGTACCTGTAAATTCTGATTCGTCCCAAGTACCATCTGATTGTTGAGTCGCTAAAAGGTAGTTAATTCCTTTTTCAATTGCGGGGAGGGCTATTATTGCTTTGGCTTCAACTGCTGCGATCAACCCTATTATTGCCCAAGCGGTTTGGGATGCTGTACTTTTTCCTTTTCCTTTCAAGCTAGAATCATTGTAACTGCGACAAGTTTCACCCCAACCACCATCGGGGTTTTGACATTTGAGTAACCAAGTTGCACCGCGTTCGATACTGCTTTTGTAAGTCTGCGGTGCAACTAAAGCAAGAGCGGAAAGTGCACCACTAGTTCCATAAATATAGTTTACTCCCCAACGACCAAACCAAGAACCATCGGTTTCTTGTTCGTTGATGAGATAAAAAAGTGCTTTCTCAAAGCTTTGAGTATCAATTGACTGTTTGCATTCGCCCAGCATTTCTAATACTCTGGCAGTGACATCAGCGGTGTTTGGATCGATCATGGCTTTCAAGTCACCATAAGGCACTAAATTAAGCCACTCTTGATTGTTATTGAGATCGAATGCTGCCCAACCACCAGCTTGACATTGCATTGAAGCAATCCAATTAATAGCGCGAGCGATCGCTTGCTGTTTTAATTGTTCATTAGGTAGTTTCGCTATCTGCAACGCCATGACAACCACAGCAGAGTCGTCTACATCTGGATAAAAGCGATTTTCAAACTCAAATGCCCAAGCACCTGGTTTACCTTGATGATTTTTAACTGCCCAATCACCGTAATCCAAAATCTGCTTATCTAACAAGAATTCTCCAGCTTTAACTACTGCCGGATGATCTGCTACTAAACCTGATTCTATTAAAGCACGCATTGCCCAACCTGTATCCCAAACTGGAGAAACACAAGGTTGTATTCGGTAGGAATCTTCAGTTTCAATCGCAAAATTATCAATTGCTTGCAAACCTCTAACGACAATTGGATCGTTAACATCGTAATTGAGCGACTTCAAAGCTAACATTGAATTTAGCATCGCCGGAATAATTCCGCCCCAATCGCCGGTTGCTTCTTGTCTTTCTAAAATCCATTTTTCTGCGGCTTTGATACCCTCAGAACGCAAAGGCATTAAATTCAAGTTTTCTGCTAACTTGAAAGCATTATCTAAGGTGATGAATAAATCTGTCCAATCGCCATTGCGAGGTAATTCAAATTGGATATCTGTACCTTCAACATACAACTCATTTAAAGCGATCGCTGAATCAATTAGATAAATCGGCTTATCATCAAAGACAATTAATAAAGGGACAGTGCTTGACCTTGCCCAACTCGACAGTTCATAAATATTAAATGGGAAAGCATCCGGCAGAAGCATAATTGCTGGTGGAATCGAGGGAATACCCTGCCAGTTGTAGCAGCCAATCAGCGCTAAATGAAACTTTGTAAAGATGCGAGTTTTACTGATGCCGCCTCGTTGTAAAATAAAATCTCGCGCCCTTCTCATTGCTGGATCGCTTGCAGAGACACCCAGCAGCTTGAGTGCCATATAAGCCTCTACCGAAACGCTGAGTTCTCCGCCATCACCGTAGAAGAGTTCCCAGCCACCATGCTGTCGTTGTTGAGAACGCAGGTAGGTTTCGACTTTGTGTAAAGGTCTTTGAGAGTCTGTCCCCCAAATTTTATGTAGCAGGACAACTTCAGCAGTGATACTAACATTAGATTCTAACTCGGCACACCAATAACCTACGGGATTTTGAATCGCGAGAAGATGATTTTGGCTCTTGGCGATCGCTTCTGTAACTTGATTGACTGTTACCCTATCTTGAGTTTGCATGTAATATTACTCAATCTTAACAAGATTACCGACACAGCATTACAAAAAAAGTTCTTTGCTTAGGATCAGCAAACATAGTATTTTGCTCACAGAGGCAGTGAATTGGCAAGAGGTTATGGAAGGAATTATATTCGGGATAATGCTCTTATGTTTGGCAACTTGGATTGGATTATTAACTTTGCGGGGTCAGTTTTGGCGAACAGACCAGCGACTAGAGGTAGGGGAAACAATGCTAGAATCATTACCGACGGTGTGTGCGGTAGTTCCGGCACGTAACGAAGCTGATTTGCTACCAATTAGTTTGCGATCGCTTCTACGTCAAGATTATCACGGTTCCTTCAGCGTATTTTTAGTAGACGACCACAGCACAGATGGCACTCCAGATATAGCTGAAGGGGTGTCACACGCTTTAAATAAATCACAACAATTACATATTGTTTCTGCCCAAGCCCTACCTCCCGGCTGGACTGGTAAACTATGGGCAATTGAACAAGGCATTCAAGCTGTAGAGACGCGAGATGTCGCGTATGCAGAAAAACCAGACTATTATTTGCTCACCGATGCAGATATTGAGCATGATGCCGCAAATCTTCGCCGACTTGTTGCCAAAGCTGAAAAAGATAACTTAGATTTGGTTTCGGTGATGGTGCGACTTCGCTGTAAAAGCCTTTGGGAACAACTTTTAATTCCGGCTTTTGTCTTTTTCTTCCAAAAAATCTATCCCTTTCGCTGGGTTAACGATCCAAATAATCCAACAGCCGCAGCTGCCGGAGGCTGTATTCTAATTCGTAGAGAAGCCTTAAATCGCATCGGTGGAATTAAAGCTGTAAGACACGCTTTAATTGATGATTGCGCTCTTGCTAACGCTATTAAGTCTGGAGGACTAAGGACTAGGGAAAAGGGGATAAATGATTCTTTCCCCCCATCTCCCCCTCTCCCTATCTCCCCATCCTCATCCACCGGTCGCATTTGGCTGGGATTAAGTACTTTAACTTGCAGTTTGCGTCCCTATCCTTCTTTAACTACGATTTGGGATATGGTTGCGCGTACTGCTTATACGCAATTGAATTATTCGCCATTGCTGTTAATTTTAACTTTGGTGGGGATGACTTTGATTTATATCGTTCCACCTTTAGGTCTTATTTTGGGTGCCTTGATGGGGCATTGGGGAATCGCATTTACAGGTTTGTTGACATGGTTGCTGATGAGTCTGGCTTATTTACCCACTATCCGCTTTTACAAGTGTCCTGTGTGGTTAGTATTTTGCTTGAGTGCGATCGCTTTTCTTTATACTTTTATGACTTTAGACTCTGCTTTGCGTCATTGGCAAGGACGAGGGGGTGCTTGGAAAGGACGAGTGTATCCGGGATAAACTCATTAATGGAGTTCAAAGCCTCATTCACCAGGTTCAAAGACTCATTAATGAGGTTCAAAGACTCATTCACCAGGTTCAAAGACTCATTAATGAGGTTCAAAGACTCATTAATGAGGTTCAAAGACTCATTCACCAGGTTCAAAGAC
>CASBQA010000316.1 GCA_949127635.1 Nostocales cyanobacterium PMM_0069
ATGCCCAATGCCCAATGCCCAATGCCCTCAATCATTACCATAGTTAAAACTTCTCATTAGTTAGAGGAGGGCAAAAACCATCCGACGATATACTAAGCATGGGAATTAGCAACAAATCTTCAATCAAGCGTCAACAAGAGCAGAATTATTAATGGAAAAATTTACAAATATTAACTCAAATTAATAGTTGTAAATCACAAAGACTCAATGACTTCAACAACGGAAAAATGAATCCAGGAATTGACCTCCAAGGAACTTTTATTAAATCCCTCATGGATTTGGGGCTACCATCCGGTACAGCCAAAGCAATTTGGATGCCCCTGCCGATGATATTGATGCTCATTGGGGCAACAGTTGGTGTGCTGGTTTGTGTTTGGCTGGAAAGGAAGATTTCCGCAGCCGCACAGCAGCGGATTGGACCTGAATACATAGGACCTTTAGGTTTGTTAGCTCCTGTAGCTGATGGTCTGAAGCTAGTATTCAAAGAAGATGTAGTGCCTGCTCAGGCTGACCCCTGGCTGTTTACCCTCGGTCCAATCATCGTTGTGCTGCCAGTATTTCTGTCATATTTGATTGTGCCTTTTGGACAGAATATTCTGATTAGCGATATTGGCACAGGCGTCTTTTTGTGGATCGCTTTGTCTAGCATTCAGCCGATTGGCTTGCTGATGGCTGGTTATGCCTCAAATAACAAATACTCCCTCTTAGGGGGATTGCGGGCAGCAGCGCAATCGATTAGTTATGAGATTCCTTTGGCGTTATCGGTGTTAGCGATCGTTATGATGTCTAACAGCCTCAGCACAGTTGATATCGTCAATCAACAATCAGGTTACGGCATCTTGGGGTGGAACGTTTGGCGGCAACCAGTCGGTTTTATCATCTTTTGGATATCCGCGCTAGCCGAATGTGAAAGATTGCCCTTTGACTTACCCGAAGCCGAAGAAGAACTAGTAGCAGGTTATCAGACTGAATATTCTGGGATGAAATTCGCCCTGTTCTACCTCAGTTCTTATGTCAATCTGGTGCTTTCTGCCTTGCTGGTATCAGTTTTATATCTGGGTGGCTGGGATTTTCCCATTTCACTTAACTTGATTGCCAGTTGGGTAGGAGTCAGCGAAACTAATCCGGTATTGCAGATCATCGATGCCTCACTAGGCATCACCATGACCTTACTTAAGGCTTACTTCCTAGTCTTTCTCGCAATTCTGTTGCGCTGGACAGTGCCACGGGTTCGCATTGACCAATTGCTAGATTTAGGATGGAAATTCTTACTACCAATTGCGTTGGTTAACCTTCTATTAACCGCTGCCTTGAAACTAGCCTTTCCCGTTGCTTTTGGAGGCTAAACCAACCAAAATTGAAGAGAGAGAGACACAAAATGTTAAAGTTCCTAAAACAAGTTGGTGATTACGCCAAAGAAACGGTACAAGCGGCTCGTCACATTGGTCAAGGTTTGTCTGTCACCTTCGACCACATGCAACGGCGTCCAATAACCGTCCAGTATCCTTACGAAAAGCTGATTCTCGGTGAGCGTTTTCGCGGTAGAATTCACTTTGAATTTGATAAGTGTATTGCTTGCGAAGTATGTGTCCGTGTTTGTCCAATTAACTTGCCTGTAGTTGATTGGGAATACGACAAGGCAAGCAAAAAGAAAAAGCTCAACCACTACAGCATCGACTTTGGAGTTTGTATCTTCTGCGGTAACTGCGTGGAATATTGCCCAACTAACTGTTTATCGATGACAGAAGAGTATGAGCTTTCCACATACGATCGCCATGAATTGAACTATGACAGCGTGGCGCTAGGTCGTTTGCCTTACAAAGTTACAAATGACCCAATGGTAACACCGCTACGCGAACTGGTTTACTTACCTAAAGGCGTGATGGAACCTCACGGTTTGCCAGCAGATGCACCCCGCGCCGGTGCCCGTCCAGAAGACCTTGTGGAACAGGAAAAATAACTTTAATTAGTCCAGAGTCAACAGTCCAAAGTCAAGAGTTTTTGACTAATGACTAGTGACCATTGACCAATGACCATTGACCATTGACAGAGGACAAAAAACAGTGAATCTAGCGGAAGGAGTACAAATAGTTTCCTTTGGCATACTGGCGGTGATGATGGTAGGGTCAGCGCTTGGTGTAGTGCTGTTCTCAAACATCGTTTATTCTGCCTTTATGTTGGCAGGCGTTTTTATTAGTATTGCTGGCTTGTATCTGTTGCTTAATGGTGACTTCGTTGCCTCAGCACAATTGCTAGTTTACGTCGGTGCGGTGAACGTGCTGATTTTATTTGCCATTATGTTGGTAAATAAACGGGAAGATTTTGTGCCGTTTCCCAATTCTTGGATACGTAAAGCCCTAACGGGGGTAGTCAGTCTAGGATTGTTTGCCCTGTTGAGTACGATGGTGTTAGCGACACCTTGGAGTCACTCAACTCCTGTTATTGGTGGTGAAAGTTCTACCGTTTTAATTGGGGAGCATTTCTTTACTGACTTTTTGCTACCTTTTGAACTCGCTTCCATTTTGTTGCTAATAGCAATGGTGGGAGCAATTATTTTGGCGCGTCGCGAGTATTTGCCGGAGCCATTATCATCTGGATTGCTGCAAACCATTTTAACTTTACCAGAACGTCCTAGAGAACTTGTATCGAGTGGTACTAGTACTGACTCAGATGGTACTGATACTAATCGTGGTGGTTCTCGTCGCGAATAATCAAACAGGGGCATTGGGCAATGGGCAATGGGCATTGGGAATGCGTTTTTTACCATTACCCATGCCTAATGACGGCAGATGCTCCACTTGGAAAGAC
>CASBQA010000317.1 GCA_949127635.1 Nostocales cyanobacterium PMM_0069
ATTTTTATTAGTCAACTACCCCTGACAGGATTTGAACCTGCAAAAAGCGCTTATTTTGAGTAAGCGATGTTTTCCAATTACATCACAGGGGCATATCGGGATGGCAGGATTTGAACCTGCGACCTTCGGCTCCCAAAGCCGCCGCGCTACCAAGTTGCGCCACATCCCGTTCATGCTCTTGGTGGGACTCGAACCCACACAATAAACAGATTTTAAATCTGCCACCTCTACCAATTGGGCTACAAGAGCAATGTAAAAATTAATACTCCTGGTGAGACTCGAACTCACAACCTACCGTTTTTGAGACGGCAGTCTCTACCAGTTGGGCTACAGGAGCATTATTTAGCTGCTCTGTCACACTGACAGAGCAGAACTGGGGAGGGAGGGATCGAACCTCCATTTTGCCGCTTTCAAAGAGCGGTGCCATACCGTTAGGCGACTCCCCAATAAATGCCGGGACAGGGTATTACCCAGTGGATCTCATCGAGAGAGAGCGATGTGACTTGCCAATTCGTCCACCCGGCAATGAGATAAATGGCTGCCCTGGTAGGTATCGAACCTACGACCGTTCGCTTAACAGGCGACTGCTCTACCACTGAGCTACAAGGCAACGAAGCCCCCCAGGTCGGAATCGAACCGACGACCTTCTGTTCTTCAGACAGACGCTACTACCAACTGAGCTACCGGGGGATATAGAAGGAGAGATAAGTTTTATCTAGTGAACTGGTTTAATTCAACACTAATCAGCCACTACTTCATCTCTCCCATGTAAGGCGATCGCGGAAGGACTTGAACCTTCACTCTTGAGTTTCGTAGACTCAGATGTTATCCATTTACACCACGCGATCAAGGCGGAGAAGACAGGATTTGAACCTGCGACGGCTATTAATCAACCGTTTCCTCTTAGCAGGAGGATGCTTTTAGCCACTCAGCCACTTCTCCGTAATGGGTCGGGCAGGATTTGAACCTGCAACCAATAAAGAACTGTTTTACAGACAGTTGCCTACACCAATAGGCGAGCCGACCCAAATCATACCCCCGACGAGATTTGAACTCGCAATCTCCGCTTTGAAAGAGCAGCGACTTAACCATTCGTCTACGAGGGCATAAGTGACGCAGGGACTAGGATTTGAACCTAGAACAACGCTTTTGGAGAGCGTGATGTTGCCGTTACACCATCCCTGCATTTAGTAGCAGTGGCGGGATTTGCACCCGCATGAACCAAGGTATGAACTTGGGGCTTTGCATTAAGCTACACTGCGACACCAGAGGCTGAGGTGAGATTTGAACTCACGATATTCGCTTTTGCAGAGCGACGCCTTCAACCACTTAGCTACTCAGCCATTTGGGAGTCCCTACAGGACTTCAACCAGGGTGACGGGATTTGAACCCGCAACATTTCCGCAGACAACGGAACGCTCTAGCCATTGAGCTACACCCCGATATTTTTGAAATCTGTGCCTAAAAGTCTAAAATTTTAGGCACAGATTTTTGGTGAATTTGCCCATTTCATATTTAGTTTTCAAGGTTCAGAAAAATGACTTTTAACTGTTAGCAAAACAACCGACGCTCTAAGTAATAAACCTGTTGTGTATTACGTATGTATTCGGTGGTTTTGACGCGTGCAAACTGAGAACTTTTGTGATTTCTTCCTTCTACTTCAGATAATTTGGAAGTAGGAGGAGCTTTGTTTACTGGGGACTTTGGTTTATCCCAGCTTTTTTGTGCTACTTGTATGCAAAACATTGCTTTTAATCCTATATAAGCTTTGTTTCTCGCTTGATACATTTATACTACAAATGCACTACAAAAATGTCAAGGGGTTTAGGAAAGTTTTTTTGAGATTGTCTAAAAACACTTCTATATCTGACTTTGAACTAATAAACGCATCTAATAAAGTGTGACTACAGCTTATGATTGGGTGAGTTTTTGGTAAACTGACGTGACAAACAACCACTCAAAGCGACAAAAGATATTCGGTGTTGTCGCGATCGCCTTTTCTGTAACAGCTTGTAGTATTGCCCCAACTAAGAAAGAGCAATTAACTACAAGCAAAGTTCATGCTGCCCAAACTCAACAAAGCCAAGACACCCAATCACCAGCTAAACCAGAAAACCCTACCTTCAGCATTCCAACTAAATATCAGGGCAAAACAGTTTATAAAGGGCAACCCAGCAATAATGAGAAAGTTATCGCTCTAACCATTGATGATGGACCCTGGCAAAACACAACCGTAGAAATGCTGGATATCCTGAAAAAAAATAACGTAAAAGCGACATTCTTTTGGGTAGGACAAGCCTTACAACAACATCCTGACCTTGCCAAACAAGAGGTAGCACAAGGACACGCCATTGGCAACCATACTTGGCATCATTGGTATAAGCGGATGGATGAAGCCACGGCAAAGAGTGAAATTGAGCAGACTGCTGATCTGATGTATAAAACTACAGGAGTCAAAACTTCTTTGTTTCGTCCTCCTGGAGGCATTTTAAATAACGGATTAGCCGATGTAGCCAAAAGCCAGAAATACGCTGTAGTTATGTGGTCGCAGACTTCCGCCGATACCGATCCTCATGCCAAATATCAAGTATTTGTGAAGAATGTATTAAGAGATGCCAAACCAGGTGGGATTGTCTTAATGCACGATGGTGGAGGCGATCGCCAAAGAACTGTGCAAGCCTTACCACAAATCATCAGCGGACTCAAACAGCAAGGCTACCGATTTGTCACAGTTCCCGAACTCCTTAAAGAGAGTGGGGGATAGGGAGAGGGGGGGATGAGGGAGATGAGGGAGA
>CASBQA010000318.1 GCA_949127635.1 Nostocales cyanobacterium PMM_0069
CCCTTACTGGACATCAACAAATGAAGAATGTCTTAAAGAAGAAGGATGTGTTTTTCGCGCTGAACTAGAATTACAACCCAACGAAGTTGATAAAGAACGCGATCCATTTTGCGGCATTCATTAATAACTTAGCACTTTCTATGCAGCACTTACGCCAACTTTTAGAAGTAGAAAACTCAGAATTAGCCCGATTATTACGGTTTAGTTTGTACGGACTAGAAGCATCTCTGAAAAAAGCTCAAGCAGAATTATCTGACGATCCAGGAGCGAAAATATGCGACGAAGTGCTGCAAGAACTTTGTCATCTTTTACAACCTTCAACCGTTGCACCTTTAAATAATATCACCTCCACAAATGAGTTAAAACTAACACGTTTGCGGGATGAATTTAATGATGACAAAGAGCTAACTTTATATTTAGGAAATTCACCACTTCAAAGCCAAACTGACTCAGATTTGTGGAACGAAATTCAAAGAAAGCTGTTAAGAATTCCTGAGGATGTAGCTACATATTGGCGTCAACATGCTTTGAATCTTGCTGAAGAAGCTGGTGCTACCGAGGATAATTCAAATTTATACCAACTTCCTTTTATCCGCGATGAAACTATTTACCCAGGACTCAGCGGTAGTGTCAACGTCCAAGGTTTGCAGTTGTCTCAAAATGAAAAGACTCATGGACAAGAATCAAACGATATGCATCTACTTGCATGTATGGTGACTTTGTTGATAAAACTTATCGAAATTGAACCAGATTTACATCATGCTTTAAAAAGTATTTTTAGCTTTGATGTTGTATCTTTGCATTCAAAACCAGAACAGCGTAACCAATATATTGAAGCTTTAAGCGATCGCTTTCAACGCATCCAAAAAGCTGAACAAAATGCATATCCCTTATTAACTCTGCGTGCTTGGATTGATATCGACGAAGCAATACACTCCCTTTTATTCGTTCCTCCAGCCGAACGCTATTCGTGGTGGGGGAAACTACAACAAGAATCGCGACGCATCCTGAAAAAAGTAGCTGATAGGGTAAACAACGCAGGCTATGATGTGCGAATTCGCCAATTATCCGGACTTTACGCCGATATCTGTGCCTTTTCCAAAGATGACTTACAATTAGATTGCGGCGGTACACCCGGAGAAGTGTTAACATGTCTGCGGGTATATGCGCGAATTAACCAAGAAGATTGTTTAGGACGCGTCATCTTTCGCTCATTGAGATAGTTTTTTGGCTTTAGCACTGTAGGAAACGCTATAAATGACTATACCCAACTATGCTTAGATATATCAATATTTCGTAAACATTAGCAACTCTAATTGTGTGCGAAAATCATTGTTGATAATCGCACACATGTAAGCCAGATTCCGCAGGTGCGATCGCTTCTGATTCACCTTGATCTAAATCTCGTTCAAGTAACTGCACTAACGATTGATTGTTAACTTTTGGATCGGGTGACAATGCGATTACAGGGTGTTGCCAAATTTAATTTGCTAGGAATTTAGGCAATATTGTACTTAGTACATTTTTGCGTAAGTACGAGCGCGTTTTTTAACGCAGAGGAGTTTTTATGATAAATTTTCGTCATGAATTAATGCGATCGCTGTACTTAGTAAGTTATGAAATTAGCGCGATCGCACTATCTCCTCTAGAATTTTGGATTAATCTTGATGATCGCACTGCTCCCACCTCCACATTTGTTAATATACTGAAAACACACAATTTTTCCGCACTAAAATAACAACATTTGACGAATACATAACTACGGAAAGCTTTGTTTATTTTGGCAAAGGTATTGACTCTGATAGGCGTTTTTAACAGAAAACCAGTTGCTAGCGATCGGCATTCTCCAACCAGTACCGAAAGCGCGATCGGTGATTTTTAAACCTGGGGGTGCTTGTCGTCGCTTAAATTCGGCACGCGCTACCATCTGAATTACTCGATCTACAATTTGTGCATCGTGACCGGCGTCTACTATTTGTGCGGCTGATTGGTGGTTGTGAATTAAGCGTTGCAAAATGTCGTCTAATATCTCATAAGGTGGTAGGGAATCTTGATCGACTTGACCTGGTTTGAGTTCAGCGCTGGGTGCTTTGGTGAGGACGTTTTCGGGAATAATTTGGTTATGTTCCCCCTCTCCCCCTCTTTGATTCAGCCAGTGGCAAATTGAATACACACGGGTTTTGGGGACATCGGCAATTACTGCTAATCCACCATTCATATCACCGTAAAGGGTGCAATAACCAACTGCCATTTCTGATTTGTTGCCGGTAGATAATAGGAGATAGCCGAATTTGTTAGCGATCGCCATCAATAAATTACCCCGAATCCGAGATTGAATATTCTCCTCAGCTAGTCCAAATTGCGTGCCAGCAAACAAGTCTGCTAAGGTATTGTCATAGCCTTGCATTAACTCCCCGATGGATAATGTGGTAGTCTTGATTCCCAGGCTTTCCCCCAATGCTAAAGCATCAGTAATGGAATGTTCCGAACTGTAGGGTGAAGGCATCAGCACACCGAAGACATTATCTTTACCAAGTGCGGCAGTGGCGATCGCTGCGACTAATGAAGAATCAATTCCTCCACTTAAACCCAATACTACTTGAGAAAAGCGGCACTTTTGAGCATAATCTCGCACTCCCAAAACTAAAGCTTGCCAAATTTCTTCATCTTCACTTTCATATTCAGCTACTACAGTACTTTGTCGTAAATCTCGCTGTACTTCGTCAAATTCAACTATTACTAAATCGGTTTCAAACCCACAAGCACGACAGACTAATTCACCTTGACGATTTAAAGCAAAACTTCTCCCATCAAAAATCAAATCATCATTTCCACCTACTTGATTAGCGTAAATAATTGGTTGTTGAAAACGAACTGCACTATACCGCAACATCGTTTCTCTAAGCTGCTGTTTATTAACGCTGTAGGGAGATGCAGATAAATTCACAATGAAATCTACACCTAAAATTGCTAAGTCAGCAATGGGATTATTAGTATAACTACGCTTACCCCAAAATTCTTCATCATTCCATAAATCTTCGCAAATAGTTACGCCAACATCAATATTATCTAAGGTGAAATAATTGGCTTGTAAACCAGCTTCAAAATAGCGACGTTCATCAAATACATCATAAGTCGGTAAAAGTCGCTTGTGAAAAAATTGTTTTATCCCATTATCTAATAACGCCATGCTATTAAATAAGGGTTTACCACCATTATTTTCTGCTTGTAAATTTTCTTCAACTGTCCCCACTAATACGGCTAAATTTGGCGGTAAATCTTTAACTAATTGTTGCAGACTTATATGCATTGCCTCAATAAAGCTAGGATTTAATAATAAATCCCTCGGAGGATAGCCACATAAAGAAAGTTCTGGTGTTAACAGCAAACGCGCACCTGCAGCGGCTGCTTGTTGCGCTGCACTAAGAATTTTTGCGGCGTTTCCTGGTAAGTCACCAATTATCGGATTAATTTGAGCGATCGCTATTTTCATTTTAGATTTGGAATTTAGGATTTTGAACCGCAGATGGACGCAGATGGACGCAGATAAGATTAAGAAAATTATTATCCGCGTTTATCCGCGTTTATCTGCGTTTGTAATTCTTGATTAGTTAAATAAACACCAAAGGTTTATCTTTAAAGGGAGCAAATGCTTCGGCATCAAACTTATACAAACTAGCTGGACGACCGGCGCCGCGTGATATTTTAATTCCAGTATCGGATAAAAAACCTAATTTGAGTAGACGCGCTCGAAAATTAGAATAATCGGCAAAATTATCTCCTAAAACTGTGATATATAGCTGATATAAATCATTTAAAGTAAATGTTTCTGGTAAGACTTCAAAAGCTACCGGACTATACTCTAACTTATTTCGCAATCGTCTGTGTCCATAGGCTAAAACTTCCTTATGATCAAAGGCTAATTGCGGTACTTGCTTAACCGGATACCAAGCTATACCAGTTAATTTATCGGCAATTAATTCGGCTTCTTCAAAGCGAACAAGGGCAAAGTAGCTAACTGATAGATAGCGGACACCAAAGCTATCGATTGCTTCGCGAGGATCGCGATTGGGTCCACCAAAGGTATACAATTGCTCTAAATAGAGATTGTTGACTTTAATTTTCTCCGACATGATGCGATAGGCAGCATCTTCTAAAGATTCTCCTTGACGTACTAAAGTACCAGGAAGACTCCATTGATTTAAAAATGGCTCCTGCTGCCGCATTATTAATAAAACTAGTAAGCGATTTTGAGCAGTATCTACAGAAAAAATTACATTGTCAACACCTACTTTGAAATCAGCCAAAGGTTGTTGATTTAATAGATTTGGAATTTTTTTTTGCTTGTATCCTGGCATTCGTACAAATGCTTTTGATGAATATAGTTAACAACAGGGGCAGTTAAAGCTTGAGGATCTTTATTTTCACGATACGCTGTTGAGGAAACATCTAGACCGATGAGGTTAGCGATCGCAATTTTTCCTCCCAGATGAAGCACCTCTGACAAACTAGACTCATCTATTGCATATCCCGGTCGCGGCACTACTAATAATTGTACTTCTCGTAACAAATCTTCAATACTATACCAACGCGGCAGTTGATTTAGCAAATCTGAACCGATAACTAATGTTAATTCTGTGTCTTCACTTACATTGAGTTTCGCTTTTTCCACCGTTTCTAGTGTTCTGAAGCTACTTAATTCCTGTTCTAAAATAATGTTACGCCGTGGCGGACACATATCAGCAATCAGCAATCGTAACATCGCAACTCGATGTTCCAAAGGTGTTTGATGCGATTTAAAGGGATTATTTGCTGCCCAAACTACCACGCGATCGTAATGTTCAGATAACCAAGTTAAAATTGTTTGATGTCCAGCAGTTGGTGGATCGGCACTTGTACCAAATAAAGCAATCTTCAACATTTTGGATTTTAGATTGTGGATTACTCAAGAGTCAAAAGTCAAAAGTCAAGAATTATTTCTTATCTTCCCAGTCCCTAGTCTGCTGGGTGAGTTTTTCTAACTCAGCGGAAATTTCTACTTGTACGCTAACAGGATGATTTAGTTGTCTGGTTTCTTGGGGTAAACTCGCGACGGTCGCGGTGGTACGTTGGCGAATTTCTGCTAAAGTTTCTGAGGCTTGCATTCGTTTACCGTCTTTAACCATTAATTGTAATAAAGGTTGTTCTGTGGTGTGGCTTTCATCTGCTAATCCCAAGCGATCGCTTTTCACTTTGCCTTCATCAAAGGAACGAAAAATCTGTTTGCGTCCCGGATAAGTTATTTTGCCGCTAGACTCTTTCATCACGGGGATGCCATCAATTTCTACTAGTTTATAAACTCCATTTACAGGGGAACCGGTAACTAGTCGCGTTCCCAATCCATAACCATCAATTTGGGCGCCATTGGCTTTAAGTCTGGCAATTTCCCACTCATCCAAGTCACCACTAGCGAAAATTGACACATCAGGAAGAAGCGATCGCACTTCTAGTGATAAGTTAACTAAATCCCCAGAATCTAACCTCACTCCTCCTAATTTCATTTCCCCTGAATTCACTTTCTGGGCTAACTTTTTGGCAGCAGCGATTGTATCGTAAGTATCAATTAACAATGGTGCACCCGGAAAATATCGATGAAATACTGTAAATGCTTCTTCTTCACTACCTGCCATTGCCGATAAAGCCATAACTAAGGCGTGAGCCATTGTACCACTTGGCTTTTGTTTGAGTTGTAGCGCAGCTAACACATTAGAAGTAGCATCTAATCCACCTGCTAAGGCTGCCCGCGCTGCCCATAAAGAGCCTTGGGGACTAAATGCCCTTCTTGTACCAAATTCTAGTAAGGTGGCTTTCTCGCCTGCGACATCGCGAATTCGTGCAGCTTTTGTGGCAATTAATGTTTGATAATTAATGGTATTTAATAGGTAAGTTTCTACTAACTGTGCTTGCCAAAGTGGTGCTTCTACACGTAACAAAGTTTCATTAGCAAATACCGCTGTACCTTCTGGCACTGCCCACACATCGCCAGTAAAACGTCCTTCAAGCAGCAAAGACCAAAAGCGATCGCTTGCACCCTCAAAAATCCCCGTCTCTTGCAAAGCTGCCACTTGAGAAGAACTAAAGCGGAATTTTTCTAAATATTCCAACGCTTGGGCTAAACCCATCGCAATTAAATAGCCAAAACCTTCCGGCAAGCGTCTCACAGACAATTCAAAGCTTGCTGATGATTGTTCTACACCTTCACCTGTGTAACAAGCTGCCATTGTTAGCTGGTATAGGTCAGTCAGCAAACTGTAATCAGTCGCAGAGATATTCAACTCTTGACTCTCTGGCTGAGTATTGGTATGTGCATAGTCTAGGTTTGGCAAAGTTATCATGCTCACGCGCCTTTACAAGAATGCTTTTATTTATGGTAGGTTTTACCATAAATAATGTCAAGTGCCACAGGACTTATGCCAGAAGAGTGCTTCAAATCAGCTTGTTCCGGTCAAATTAATACTATATTTATCAATTAGTTCATATTTATTTATAGTATTTGTGATAAATAACTCGATAATTGTTCAGAACTTAGTTTGTATAGTTTTACGTTTATAAAGTGAGGAATAGTTGTTATAACTGATAACTTGCACCAATCCTAACAACCGCTTTAGAATTAATTCTAAGGCTAATAGCTAAACTCGTCTAAAGACGACTAAATAAAAGTTTTAGTCTACTTAAGTAGACTTGAGCTATTAGCCTTGAGTTTTAACTCTGGGCGGGTCTGGACGCTAATTGAGATTGGTGCAAGATATCACTATAATTTACAATGGTAATTAAAGGGTAAAGTTTAATTTTTTATATAAACTATTGCAACGACACCTGAAGAATCATTGCGTAGCTTGTCAATATATTGAGAATATTAGCCAGTCGAGAATATGAGAATTAGACTAGATGCATCGCAATAAAAAACACTGCCAAAAAAGGAGAATTTAACATGAGGGCTATATCTAGTATTTTAGCGAGGATTACCCAGTATATTTCTGAAGCAGCGATGCGGATTTTTGGTCCTAATGATGATGCTTATCCTGTTATTGGTATACAACCATTTACAGGTGAACCTTACAAAGAAAAGGAAGGTGAATCCGACAATTGGTAAATCATGATATAAGACGTGTCAATCAAAGTCAAAGTCGGTGGAAAAGTAAGCTCCACCGACTTTTTTTGTTGGGAGTTAGTAGTTAGTAGTTGGTTGGAGCGTTGTTATTCACCATCCACTAACAACTAATTAATACTCATTTTTATTATTACAAATGTTATAAAATCATTAATATTTATCAGAAAGTCAAAGAAGCGATCGCCTGGATACTCTTTTAATAATGCTGGCTGTGGTAAGTCCTAACTAGAGAACCAAAAACTAGGAAGACTTCAACAATGTTTTGGAAATTCGTAGTTAGTGCTTTACTATTGCCCAGTTGCTTGGGATTTGAGACAGCAACAGCACATTTAGTAAATAAAGTTCAAAACCAGCCACAGTCTCAAGAATCAGCATTACCATTTACTTCCACACTGGCAAATCAAAGTGAAGAAGTTGCATCAATTCAAGACAATTTGGAAACTGATACAACCCAAGTAAAACAGACCAAATACGAGTATTATCAACGCATCCATCAACAGCGTCTTCGTCGTTATAGACAAAAGGTGCGTTCCCGCAGCTATCGACATCATCGCAGGTATAATCAAAACCGCGTTTACTATCGTCATCCCAGACGACATAACTACAGATACCAGCGTCAATATCAACCCCAAAATTATCACAGACAACACAACTACAGATGCCAATATTATAGTCATGGCAGATGTTACAACTAATGCGGCTAACTAAAAAAACCTCTGCGTAACTCTGTCTTGAAAAGTTATTCATGGGGGAAACCCCCAAGACCACACTTTTCGCTGCGATTACTCCGCGCTACTCTGCGTTTAAAAATCCTATTTATTCTCAACTCAGTAATTGAATTAACACAAAAGCAAAAGCCGCACTACCCAGAGGAACTGTCAAATTGTCAACTCCCAAAAAAGAAAAAGCTTCTAAACCAGTAGCTACCAAAGCAACTAACAGTGATACCAACCAAGTTTGCCAAACATTGCCCAGTGTGAACAGCAAAATCAAACTACAGACAATATAGCTGACAATCGCCATCGTCAAAGAGCCTTCCCAGCTTTTTTGCCCTCCAAACACTTGATATTTATGTTTGCCAAATCGCTGTCCAATCAGCGCTGCTAATCCATCTCCCCATGCCATTATTAAAATACCGATCGCTGCGTATTGAGGTTCTTGCAAGTGCCAGAAGCAAGCAACTAATACACCTACACTAACAGCATAAAAAAATGTCCCCAAACTTTGACGTCCGACACTATTAATACCTGGGAGAATCGGGAATAAATAGGACAATAAGGTGACAGCACTCGCTAAAATTGAAGCTGTAATCCCCACACTTGCAGGGAAATTTAGTAACCAAGCAAATAAAATCACATTGCCAGTGCCAATATGAACGATTTTTCGCAAAAGTTCTGCATTGCTATTGACAAAACGATTTGTCAGCCACGCAATTAGAAGGATGAGTAACACCCAAACGGCAGCGATCGCAACTTGCAGCGACAAAGAAGGACTTGACTGTAAATCAAAAAATGAAGTAAACAATACAACAATATGAAAAATGTTGGCGCTTATTATAAATGTATAAGATTTAGGTTACTGCGATGAAATTATTATTTATTTGGTTAATTAAAGGTTATCGCCTTTTCATATCACCGCTGTTTCCCCCTACTTGTCGCTTTCAGCCAACTTGTTCAATGTATGCTATTGAAGCAATTGAGCGATTTGGTGTTCTGCGGGGTACGAGTATGGCAATTTGGCGGATTTTGCGCTGTCATCCATTTCATCCCGGTGGATACGATCCAGTTCCAGAGGCAGGAAAAAGGGGGGATGGGGATAAAGAGTTATAACCGCAGATGGACGCACCCTCGACGCAGATGGACTTTTGCAGTGCGTTGTAGCACCTGCTGTGCAGATGAAAGAAAATAATTATTAATTATCTTTATATTATCCGCGTTTATCCGCGTTCATCTGCGGTTTAAAATCAAAAATGGCAATAAGACCTTATCATCAAGTACCAATTATCGAATGTGGTGAACCGTTGGTAAAGATTCCTTTAGAATTGTTTGCAGTGGAATCTCCCCATCCTTATGAAAAGCTAGGCGCCCCTTATGGGGAACATTCTCCTTATTTTCTCCGCGAAAGCTTGATTGACAGCTTGATAGAAGCGCAAAATCACTTACAGCTAATACATCCAAATTGGCACATTCAAATTTTTGATGCTTATCGCCCGGTAGCTGTGCAACAGTTTATGGTAGATTACAGTTTTGCCCAAGCGCTGGAAGAAAGAGGATTAATTGAGGCACAGTTGTCAGCAACTAAACGCCAAGAGGTTTGGGAAGCGGTTTATGAAATTTGGGCTGTACCCAGTTTAGATGAAAAAACTCCGCCTCCCCACAGTACCGGTGCAGCGGTGGATGTGACGTTGGTAGATGACAATGGACGAGTAGTTGATATGGGTTCACCGATTGATGAAATGTCAGAGCGATCGCTTCCCAATTACTTTGCCAATAACAGCGAACTCGAAGCACAACAATATCACGCTCATCGTCAACTGTTGCATAAGGTCATGTTAAAAGCCGGATTTCAACGCAATCCTAGAGAATGGTGGCATTTTTCTTTAGGAGATCAGATGTATTGCTGGTTGAATAATCAATTGACACCAGCTCGTTATGGACGTGTTGTATAAGTGCCAATCCTGCCCAGAACTTCAGTTCTGGGCTAATAGCCAAAGTCTACTAAAGTAGACTGAATACTTGAGAAGTTTATTTTGTGTAAATCATTTAGTCCACCTTCAGTGGACTTATGCTATGAGCCTTAGACTTTAGTCTAAGGCGGATGCGAACGTGTTATTGAATTTAAACTATATTTTTTTAACGGTGGTGATTTCCCAACAAAGCTACGTCTCTACAAGGGTTCTGGATGACGCATATTTAATTTCTGGAGATTTCTAATGCTTAAATTTTGGTCACTAACATTAAAGCTGTCGTCACTAATGTTTAAAATTTTGGTCACTAACGTTAAAGCTGTCGTCACTAATGCTTCAACTTTGGTCACTAACATTAAAGCTGTCGTGACCAATGCTTAAACGTTCGTGACAATGCGTAAATCCTAAAAACAACAAATTAATACTTTTACTAAGCATCTTGAGGATTAAGCTCAGTCATTACTTTAGTGGTATAAGTGCCAATGGGACTCCAAAGTAAATAAGGAACCAGTAATAGTACTGCCCAACCGGAGACGGGTAAAACTGCGATCGCTAAAACAACACTTATAATAAAACCGATCGCACCAATAATTGTACCAATTTTCAGGCTGCGGAGTCTAAACATTACAGGCGTGTAGGCGATGGTAGCAATTTCTAAAAGTAAGTATAAACCCATTCGTAACCATGTTTGGGTAGTTCCGGGGTTTTTCTCCCAGACAATATAAGCTGACCAAGCACCGCAGATAAATATTACAGTCCAAATAAGTGGAATTGCTACCTCAAAAGTTAGCCATCTCGGTCTTTGTAAGCTTTTAAACCATCTGCGATCGCTTGGGGTAATAATATTAGCAGCCAGCGCAACTAGAAAAGCCACACCCCCAATCACCATCCAAGATTTAATCATGCCCACATCCCTGACGTTTAAACTCATATCGCGCCTTATATTGCGATTTTGGCAATTTACTTCTAATTCCTCATCATCCCTGAGAGCGAACATCTGAGTATTAACGATATCCAGAAAATTTCTTGAGATTTTTGATGAAAATGCTTGTAACCCTTTGTCTACCTCAATCGCTTAGTGTGATATACGGAAAGTTTCCACATAATAAATAGTTAGGGTGCTTCGTTTGAGTTGTTGGGGCGTAGTTTAAAGATGGTCTGTTGAATTTGGAGGCTAGGTAAGGCGAGATTCCCAATAGGGAAGCGCTTTGAAGTTACCCGGTATGTAACCAGAATAAAATTGTGCTGTTAATACCTGCAAAAATCTATGTCTACAAGTGACAAATTAGCAATTCTGGCTTTAGTTGTTTCTATCCTCTCCTTCGCCGTATCTCTAGTTACTTTGTATTTCCAGTTTCTGAGAAAGACGCAGATAATAAAACTCACTTTGCTTGATTGGTTTTCAGAGAATGTCCCAAATGGTGAATCGATATTGGTACTAAATTTAGCTTTTGCAAATTTAGGCAATCAATCTACTGTTCTGTCAAAGGTCAGACTAGCATTTGAAGGCAACAATAAAAATCGTGTAATACTTCCAGAACAAGTAGGTGGGGGCGAACCGCTGATTCTAGAGCCTTCAGATATTCGGCTCGAAAGTTATAGATTTACTTTTTCAGAAAAGCTTTTTTCATTCATTTTAGATCAGGACTCAAGCCGTCGAGAAATTAAATCAATAATTCATTTTGAAATTATCGACTCTAATGGAAAACACTATGAGAAAGATGTTTACGGATGTACTATTAAAGTGGAGAATTTCAAAGCATGTGGCACGTCCTATCCACGAAATGCACAGGTAACATTACTGTCATAAAAACGTTGCCTAATGGTCGTAGCGATCGCAGTAGTTCTATGAATTGGGCAGTGCCAACTAGTTTTACGGTGGTGGATGACGACCCAGTAGTTCTTCTTCTGCTCGGATTACAAGCATCGTTGCCCGATTTAAATCGAGTGCTTCAACCAATGCTCGTCCCGTAGCAGTCAATCCAACCACCCTTACTCCATCCCAACGAAAATTTTCCTTCCAGGTCTGTTGACGTGGATTGAAAACGGTAACAATTTCACCTGTTTGTGAATCCTCAAGTTCCTGACGCGCACCCTTACGGAGTGAGCATGATACACAAGCAAGTGCTAAATTGTCAGAAGTGGTTACGCCACCTGCTACAACAGGAATGATGTGGTCGATATGGAAAGTAGCA
>CASBQA010000319.1 GCA_949127635.1 Nostocales cyanobacterium PMM_0069
GAGACAGAATTTTTTTCAGAAGTTCCGGTTTTTTGGATAAAAATGTTTTAATATCTTGAGTACCTTTCTTCTTATTACATTTATCGCAAGCTAGGCAAAGGTTTGATATTTTATTGCTTCCACCTTTGGCTTTTGGGTGGATATGCTCTACCTGGAGTGGGACATTTTCTATACCGCAGTAGGTGCATTTTCTATCCCATTTATTGAGTAGATATTCTCTAACTTCGTATCCTAAAAGTTCACCTTGCTGATACTCAACGCCTGATATTTCTGGGTTCTCTAGTTGTTGCAAGTCAAACCTTACTAACTCTTGAGAAATGCCAGTTACAGGAGTTAATTTGATGAATTTTCTTACCCAAGTTAATACGGTTCCTATCCGATGCTGTAAAGAAGGTGCTAACCAACATGAAGGTCTAGCTCTATTTGAAAATCTTGGCTTGCGGTATTTAGTATGTCTTGCCCTCCTATCGCGTCTTAAAGACCTTCTAGATTCTAAAGACGCTTTGATAGTAGAACCTCTATGTGTTAATTCCGCACCAAAAACTACTTTGTTGTCTTGAACCAAAGCCAGTCCGGTTACTTTTGAACCGGGGTCTATTTTAACCTGAACGGGTTTTGTTACTACGATTGAAACACTTTTTAGAATGATTGTGAACGGGTAAGTCCGATATACAGCAGCTTTTTTAGAATTTAATAATTTCCTAGCTGTAGCAGGGTGTATCGGGTTACAGGGCTTTTTGTTGGTGTCGATTACAAAAACGAAATTGGACATAAAGTCCCTCCTTGCGGGTAATGTTAGCTTCGACAAAGTTAATAGTCGGTACTTTCCAAACAACACTTCCTTAACCCATTAAAGAT
Source organism: Nostocales cyanobacterium PMM_0069 (assembly GCA_949127635.1). Taxonomy (GTDB): domain Bacteria; phylum Cyanobacteriota; class Cyanobacteriia; order Cyanobacteriales; family Nostocaceae; genus Hassallia. The sequence goes on from CASBQA010000319.1 coordinate 859, forward strand.
GCTTAATTGTTCGGTTCTAGAGCAATGGACTAGCTACGCATCCATTGGTAGGTTCTTAAACCTTGCTATTAACGTAGTACTCGAAGTACTTAGTCTGGTAAACGTTAGGCTTTTAAAGCCCCCACTGAAACGGTACTCCCTTCAGTGATGGGTAGTTTACGCAATTGAATCAGGATCTACACCAAGCGCTCTCAACCTTTCCGCCAATATCTCGGCACGTTGTTGAGATTGTTTTGCTTGTTCTTCTGGTGTTAACAATCTTTTTCCATCCTCGTTATACCAATATAACCACTCCCGTGTAATACTTTGATAAGTTCCCGTTTCCGTGCCAATTCCCAAATTAACTTCTGGTAGCCATACAGGATTGCTATCTTGTAATTGATAATCGCCATTTACTAACTTGTAAACTTCAAAACGTGGCTTGCGGCGGCGATTGGGATTGTACACTACATAATACAAAACTCCTAGCTTTGCATACTCGTCTTTCTTGGTTGTGTACTCCCCACGATAACTTTGAGAAACTACTTCCAGCACAAATATGGGAACTTGCTCTTCTTCCCAAATTGCATAACTCAGACGGAGGTTTTCATCAAAAAACCGCTCAACTCCCAAACTCAAAAATCCATCTGGTACTATTGGCGGTAGATTGGGGTCGTAATATACTCCCATGTCAACACCAAAAAACCAATTCATCCGATCTGCCCAAGCCATAGCTAATATGGTTTTAAGTAAACCGGGAATTAAATCTTGTAATTCATTATCTACAGGAGTATCGTCCGAGTCGGGCAGTTCCTCAGAAGAGGGAAAGCAAGCTAGTGGATCGTACTTTAACATGATGTTGAAGACTATCTGAATTAAGACTTAGACACGGACTACGTATTTGCGTCCCTATCGACGTAAGGAAGCAATCTCAAAGTCTTGTTTTATGGTAACGAGCGCATAAGTCCTATGAATAATATAGCGGTGATGAGCATTGCTGAATTGAGGTATGAATCTGGATGATTAGACGCAGCACTGCTACGTCTCATCAAGGATTTTGGTATTACGTAAAATCCTGCGTCATACATGAAATCAGCAATGCCCGATTATGAGTTTGGTTTAAATATTCAGCCAGTTAAAGACTTGCTCGACGGTTAGGGATAAGTCAATATTACTAAGGATGGGGAGTGCGTCGATACCTGCAAGCAGTTCAATGCGTTGGTTGGGGTATACAATCAAGATGCTGGCTTCATCTGGAAGAATTAACCATCCTAGTTCTGTGCCATTTTTACAGCAATGCAGCAGATTACGGAGAACTTTCGTTTGGCTTTGATCTGGTGAGAGAATTTCTATTGCCCAGTCGGGATGACTTTCAAAGCGGTTGGCAATTCTCCCTAATTCAGTGCGGGGTATGCGTTCCCAGCGAAATACGCTAACATCGGGAACTATGGTAGCACCGCCAAAAGTACAGCGGAGTTCGGGTAATGCAAGGGCGATTTTTTGAGGTTCTGCAACTTCGTTGATGGTGGCAACAAGTTTACCTTGAAGTCGGCTGTGTTCTCCTTGTGGCATGGGTTTTTGATAAATTTGACCGTAAATGTACTCAGAAGGGGGTTCGGTTTCTCTTAGTTGCAGGAATTTTTCTAAGGTGATGCGTTTGACTGCTGTAGTCATGATTGTTGCTTGGCAAATTCTCTTAGGAGATTGATTGTGGGTGTGCTGTTATCAATTAATTTGTGAATGTACATCTTATTTTACCTTTCACCATACTCCGCAACTGTGGCACAATAAAAAACTGTAATAAGAAAAATATTGATAAGGTAATAAGCGTGAGTCCTACAACTCAAACCACGGCTAATACGCGTCGGGTAGTGTTTCCATTTACGGCAATTGTCGGTCAGGAAGAGATGAAACTGTCGCTGCTGTTAAATGTGATTGATCCGAAAATTGGTGGTGTAATGATTATGGGCGATCGCGGCACCGGCAAATCCACAACCATCCGAGCGCTAGCTGATTTGTTGCCAGAAATTCCCGTGGTAGCCAATGACCCCTTCAACAGTGACCCCAACGACCCTGATATCATGAGCGATGAAGTTCGCGCTTTAATTGAACAAGGAGCCGAAATTCCTGTAGTTCAGAAAAAAGTCATCATGGTAGACTTGCCACTAGGAGCGACAGAAGACCGGGTTTGCGGTACTATCGATATTGAAAAGGCTTTATCTGAAGGTGTAAAAGCCTTTGAACCGGGACTTTTAGCAAAAGCTAACCGGGGTATCCTTTATGTGGATGAAGTCAATTTGCTCGATGACCACTTGGTAGACGTGCTACTAGATTCTGCCGCTAGCGGATGGAACACTGTAGAACGTGAAGGTATTTCTATTAGACATCCGGCGCGTTTTGTGCTAGTAGGTTCGGGAAACCCTGAAGAAGGTGAATTACGTCCTCAATTGCTTGACCGTTTTGGAATGCACGCTGAAATTCGCACGGTGAAAGAACCAGCTTTGAGAGTGGAAATCGTCGAACAAAGAGCGGAATTTGACCAAAATCCTCAAGAATTTGTTGATAAAAACCAAATTAGTCAAGAAGCACTACAAGAGAAAATTGTCAATGCTCAGAAGCTTTTGCCTTCGGTTAAAATTGATTATGACTTGCGGGTGAAGATTTCCGAAGTTTGTTCGCAACTTGATGTAGATGGCTTGCGTGGTGACATTGTAACCAACCGTGCTGCGAAAGCGATCGCTGCATTTGAAGGACGCACCGAAGTAACAATTGATGATATCCGTCGCGTAATTACTCTATGTCTGCGTCACAGACTGCGGAAAGACCCTTTAGAATCGATTGATTCTGGCTACAAAGTCGAAAAAACCTTTAGCCGCGTTTTTGGTGTAGAGGTAGCTGAAGATACTACACAAGCAAACGGTACAGTTCAAAAATCAGGAGTTAGAAATTAGGAGTTGTAGAGACGCGAAATTTCGCGTCTCTACAAGAGTCAAGAGTTATTCTTCCTCATCTTCCTCATCTTCCTCATCTTCCCAGTCCCCAGTCCCC
>CASBQA010000320.1 GCA_949127635.1 Nostocales cyanobacterium PMM_0069
ATGTAATGGACGGTCGTTTTGTACCTAATATTACGATAGGTCCTCTGGTTGTGGAGGCGATTCGCCCGGTGACGACAAAGCCTCTGGATGTCCACTTGATGATTGTGGAACCAGAAAAGTATGTTGAAGATTTTGCGAAAGCAGGGGCAGATCACATCTACGTTCATGCAGAACATAATGCTTCCCCTCACCTGCACCGTACTTTAGGGCAAATCAAAGAGCTTGGTAAGAAAGCTGGTGTTGTACTCAATCCTGGTAGCCCTCTAGAGCTAATTGAATATTGTTTGGAACTGTGCGATTTAGTGTTAATTATGAGTGTTAACCCAGGCTTTGGCGGTCAAAGCTTCATTCCGGGGGTCGTACCGAAAATCCGCAAGCTGCGCTTGATGTGCGATGAACGCGGTTTAGATCCTTGGATTGAAGTAGACGGGGGACTAAAAGCTAGTAATACTTGGCAGGTTTTGGAAGCTGGAGCAAATGCGATCGTTGCTGGTTCAGCTGTGTTTAAGGCTCCTGATTATGCTGAGGCTATTAAAGCTATTCGCAACAGTAAGCGTCCTTCCCCAGAACTAGCAAAAGTTTAATCGGTTCTTGCTTAATTAAAGGCGTGTTGAAATTTCAACACGCCTTTTTGATTTAATGTTATGGCGATTCCCATACTCATGAGGTACAGAATATTGAATTAACCGCTTCGGAAGATAGATAAACGCCGATGCAATACGGTTCGGTTAAGGATTTCTCGTGGTGATTTAGGGTATGTAGAGACGCGATATATCGCGTCTTTAGGTCTTTTTTGGAGATGTCTAATGTGTCGGGAGTGAGCAATACTCTAGAAGAGTGCGGCTACACATACAAAGTCTGTGGGCTATTTTGCTTTCTTTAGGATGCTGATGTCAATTAGAGCGTCTGATTTTTCTTCAGCTGATGGGCAACTTGATATAGAGATTGTAAAATTACTCCGTCAGTAGGATACTCAGCTAAACCAAAATCAAAGTTAACTTGAAAACGGCTGCTATCTGGTGCGGTGAAGACTTGTTGTCGTAAAGTAGTCATAAATTCCCAGAGACGATGTTTGATAGCAAGCTTTTCTGCTTCGATGTCTGCTGGTTGTTTGGTGAAAATTGGCATTGCTACCACAAACTCACCATTACCCCAGTATCCCAACACCTCTGCTTGGCGAAAAGCAGTTTGGAACAGATAACCCCACCGTTGTAAAATATTATTGCCAGTAGTGTGATCGTACTGGAGATTAATTTGTGGCAATTCTGTTAAAGTGAATATTGCCAAGCAGAAACAATTAGGAACATTTGCACCTTCATGCTTTATAGTTTTGATGAGAAGTTCTAAGTCAAGGCTGGATTGAACTTGATTTGCCAGTTTGGTTAAAGGGTCTTTGGTGGAGAGGTTTCGCAGTAAGCGAGAACGTTCTAGACGATTGGTGATTCGGGTTAGTAATTCTGCTGGTACAACTGGCTTGTTGAGGTAGTCGTCTGCACCAATAGTAAATATCTGCTGGACGGTTTGGCGATCGCTCTTAGCAGTCAAAAACAAAATCGGCAATCCTTGCCATTCGGGGTCAGCACGAACTGCTTGACAAAGTTCAATGCCACTAACTTGCGGCATATCTATATCTAAAATCAGCAAATCTGGAATAGTACACCGCAGCACTTCCCAAAAACGTAAGGGGTCATCCAATTTTGTCATACGTATACCCCAAGGTTCCAACATCGGGCGTAATGCTGCCAGAAATACTGGATCGTCATCGACTGCTAATATATTTACAGCCTGGGACTGAGTACGCTGCAATAATTGGGTTGCCATATCCCATATTTGAGCAGCAGTCACAGGTCTAACTAAAAATCTCTGTCCACCAACACAAGCTATTGTAACTCGATTCACCAGCTTATCAGCAGAAGTAAGTACTATTGTTAGTATAAATGGTGTCCTAACTGCTAATTGTGAGAGCAGCGCTAAACTATCTTCTTGCTTTTCGGCAGCATCCACCCCCAGCACTACTAAATCTGGTGAATGAGACTGAAGCCAGGTTTTTGCTAACTCTAAGTTTGCTACTTGCTTCCAAGTTAAATCCACCGAATGCGCTAATTCCTGTAAATCTCGGTATAAATTTGGGTCAGAATCAATCAACAACAGTCGAAATGTTTCTGTATGGGTAGAAGATTCTGACTCACCCAAATTCAGCAAATCAGCCAATTGCGACACTAAAGACACCAGCTTAGATTCCCACAGAGAAAGTTCTTGTTCCCCTTGTCCCCCTTGTCCTAAATTTTCATCTTCCAGCAAAATTTGCTCAATTTCTCGTGCCAACACAGTCCCCGCTTCCCGGTCAAACATCCCCAAAACACCCGCCAATTTGTGCGCTGCTTGCCTTGCATCTTCGCGTAACTCTGGGGTCAGCGTTCTCGTCTGTATCCTCATTGCTGCTGTTTGTAGAGCCTTTAAGCGTTGAATCATCAACCCCTGATATTGCTGCCACAGTTTAGTCATTCCTTGGTTGAACTGCTGTTCAACAG
>CASBQA010000321.1 GCA_949127635.1 Nostocales cyanobacterium PMM_0069
ACATAGCGCACGGGCGACTCCTAAGCGAACAGAGTCAGCTTGTCCGGTTAAGCCGCCACCTTCAGCTTTCACCAAAATGTCATATTCGTTTTCCAATCCCAAAGTTTCTAGGGGTGCTTTGATGACTCCTAGATAGTTGGCGTTGAATTGGAAGTATAAATCTCCAGGTTTGCCATTTACGGTCATCTGACCGGTACCTGGAACTAGGCGTACCCGTGCGACTGCTGATTTCCGGCGACCAGTACCCCAGTAAACGGCGCGACCACTGTTGGTGTCTAGTGCTTGCATTAGTTTTCGGCTCCAGGAATTGTATTAATTTTTAGTTCTTTAGGTTGTTGCGCTGCGTGGGGATGATCTGCACCAGCGTAAACTTTCAGTTTGGTAAATAACTGCCTGCCAAGGCTATTTTTCGGTAGCATACCTTTGACGGCGACTTCGATAATCCGTTCTGGTAAACGGTCTTGCAGCTTGGCGAAGGTTTCGGTTTTCATCCCACCAGGACGACCGGAGTGGCGACGGTAGATTTTTTGAGTCCGCTTTTTGCCTGTGACTGTGACTTTCTCAGCATTGACGACAATGACGAAGCCGCCTGTGTCCATGTGAGGGGTATATTCTGGTTTATTTTTGCCGCGCAAAATCATGGCGATTTCGGTTGCGAGGCGACCTAAGCGTTTGTCAGTGGCATCTACTATGTACCACTCACGCTCAATGGATGCTACAGGAGGAAGGTAAGTTTTGTTTGTTGTCATTTGTGATGTGTCCTTTGTTTGTTAATGGTTAGTTGTTGGTTGATAGTTGTTCTTAATGCCCTTTTTATATAATAAGATGCGCCTAGTTTAGCCCACGCAGGTGGGCTTTGTTCGTGCAGCCCCAGGCTTCCAGCCTGAGGGCGATCAGGTGCAGCCTCAATAACTCCGCTCCTACTAACTCCTATCAACTAACAACCAACAATTAACCAAAAACTAATTTTGGTAAGGTGTCGTACCAAACTTCTTGGGGAAAGGGAAAATCTGGATAGCCGACTCGCAACAAGCATAATCCTTGGGGGGGTGCGGCATATTTTACTTTTTCCCGGTGTTGATATGTCCAGATTTCTGTAAAGTTAGAAAGCGATCGCTCTTGTGAACCTACTTCTACCAACATCCCTACCAACAGCCGCACCATGCCGTACAAAAATCCATCTGCCTGAATTTCAATATGAAGAAATGATCCTGTACGATAACACTCCGCTGCTTGCACTTCTACCCAGGAATGCTTACGCTTTGAACCCGCACGGTGAAAAGCAGCTAAATGATGCTTTCCCATCAAGGGTTTGAGGGCAGCCTGAATTAAAGCTTCATCCAGGGGTGCATAATAATAATGCCAACTAAAGGGTCTAACGAACAAGTTCGGTCGGTCTTCGGTGTAAAGCGTGTAACGATACCGTCGATAAGCTGCACCAAAGCGAGCGTGCCAACTGTTACTTACACCTGCCGAAGCCCGAATCAATATATCTTTGGGCAAATAGCTATTAAGAACTGTTGCCCACTTTTCGGCGGGGATTCTACCTGTGGCATCAAAATGGGCTACTTGAGCAGCTGCGTGAACTCCGGAGTCGGTTCGCCCTGCGCCGTGTAGTGTCACATGATACCCCAGTATAACTGAGATAGCTTTTTCTATCTCTTCTTGGACGGTGCGCTGTTGTAGTTGTCGTTGCCACCCATGAAAATGAGTGCCCAGGTATTGAATTACTAGGGCTACTCTATAAGTCGGTGTTGAGGAGTGGCTTTCTAACATAGGGATTTAGTCAAGAGTCAATAGTCATTTGTTTAAAATTCTTAACTAATGACCAATGACTAATGACTTAAACCAATTCAATTATTGCCATTTCCGCATTGTCACCCCGACGTGGGACGGTATGCAGAATGCGAGTGTAACCACCTTGACGATTACCATATCTGGTGGGGGCTTGTTCAAACAAAGCATGAACTAGTTGTTTGTCGAATATATAGCCAAGGGCTTCACGACGTGCTGTCAATGAACCATTTTTAGCTAAGGTAATCATTTTGTCCACTTCACTTCGCAAAACTTTAGCGCGAATTAAAGTAGTGGTGATCCGACCATGACGAATCAGCTCGGTGGTGAGCGATCGCAATAAAGCACGACGCTGGTCGGCTGGTTTACCAAGTTTTTTGACGCGACAACGGTGACGCATAATCTTTTTGTTAGTTGTTAGTTGTTAGTTGTTAGTTGTTGATTGTTAGTTGTTAGTTGTTAGTTGTTAGTTGCTCTACTATCTACTAACCACTAACCACTAACCACGCTCCTACTAACTACTAACAACCAACTATGCGTGTTTGGAGCCTCTTTCCTGCGGCAGAGTAATGCCTAAGCGTCGCTGTAAAGCTTCTACTACTTCTTCTGCCGACTTCTGACCGAAGTTTTTGATTTCTAAGAGGTCTTCTTGGGTGAAATCCAACAAGTCTGCTACAGAGTTTACTTGTGCTCGTTTGAGACAGTTATAAGCTCGTACAGAAAGTTGCAACTCTTCGATGGGAATTTGAGCGGTTGGATCGTCTGGGATATCTGAGTTTGTATCGACTGGATCGAGGGAGATATCCTTCAAAGGATTGAATAAATCTACCAAGATAGCAGCAGCAGAGGAAAGTGCTTCTTGAGGTGAGATACTACCATTTGTCCAAACTTCCAACAGTAGTCGGTCTTTGGGTATGGAGTTATCTCCACGGAAGTCCTCAACACTATAATTCACTTTTCGCACAGGCATAAACACGGAGTCGATTTGGAGAAAGTCTAAAGATGTAGCTTCCTCACGTCCTCGCTCTACGGTGCGATATCCTTTGCCTTTCTCGATGCGGAATTCCATTTCCAGCTTTGCTCCCTCAGCAATGGTCGCTACATACTGGGTTTGGTCGATCACTTCTACTTCACTAGGCAAGTCAAAATGTGCCGCAGTGATTGTGGCTGGACCTGTCACAAGTAACCGACCAATCTGGGGTTGAGAAGAATAGTTTTTCAGGATAACTTCCTTCATTTTCATGAGGATTTCCAGTACGTCTTCTCGCACACCCGGAACTGTGGCAAACTCGTGGGAAACGCCTGCAATCCGCACTGCGGTAACTGCTGTACCCTCTAGATTAGATAGCAAAACTCTTCTCAGGGCGTTGCCTACTGTTGTTCCCTGACCGCGCTCTAGTGGTTCTAAGACAAATTTACTGTAATGGTTCCGACTTTCCTCGGTATTAGATTCTACACATTCAATTTGAAACTGCGGCACGGAGTAGCCTCCCTTCTTTTAAGGTGCTGCTAAAAGGCAAATCAATTGCCTCGTCTTTATTTACTTAATGCTTTGGAACTTCAAGGAAGCTTTTTCATACCTGCCAATGTTGGTATTTGAAGCTTTACTCATAGGTTGTGGACGATGCAGCTAAAATGCGATCGCCCAACAGCTACAATGTCTAAACTCGACGGCGCTTTGGCGGACGGCAACCATTGTGAGGAATTGGGGTAATATCCCGAATCAGTGTAATTTCCAATCCGGCTCCTTGTAGTGCCCGAATAGCGGTTTCTCTGCCCGCTCCCGGACCTGAAACCATTACCTCTATTTGGCGCATTCCAGAGTCCATCGCTCGGCGTGCTGCACTTTCTGCGGCGGTTTGGGCTGCGAAGGGAGTTCCCTTTTTTGCTCCTTTAAAACCGCTAGAACCAGCACTTGCCCAAGAAATCACATCTCCGTTTTGATCGGTAATGGTGACAATGCTATTGTTGAAAGTAGACTGGATATATGCCATTCCATTAGGAACGTTGCGTTTTTGCTTTTTGCTGCCACTTTTTTTAGTTGGTTGTCGCGCCATAATATCGGTGTAGTTGAATAATGGTAATAGTTGTTGTCACATAACCTGGAAAATTTATTTGCCGGGAGCTTTCTTCTTACCTGCCACTGTCTGCCGTCTGCCTCGACGAGTTCTAGCGTTGGTACGAGTTCTTTGTCCTCTCACTGGCAAGCCCATGCGATGACGACGACCTCTGTAGGAGCCAATATCAATCAGACGCTTGATGTTCAGTCCCTCTAAACGCCGCAAGTCACCTTCTACTTGATAGTCGCTCTCAATGATTCCCCGTAGCGCTGCTACATCCGCATCACTTAAGTCTTTTACACGAATATCTGGATTTACACCAGTATTAGCTAATATTTCTTGCGATCTAGATAATCCAATTCCGTAGATATAAGTTAGACCAATTTCTACCCGTTTGTCGCGTGGAAGGTCTACTCCGGCAATACGTGCCATTTCTTACTTTCTCCCTATTATTCTTGCCAGTACTGTTACTATCTGCGTGACGGTGATTTTTTTCGCTTCACCTGATTTAACGTCATTGCTAGCAGTATCGATGCTATCCCTGACGTTGCTTGTGCTTGGGATTAACACAAATAACCATCACGCGCCCGCGACGTTTGATAACGCTACACTTTTCACAAATTTTCTTGACTGAAGCTCTGACTTTCATGCCGTTATTAATTGACTCCAAATATTAGATTATAGCATTTTTTGGGAATTTAGTCAGTTAATTTTTTGCTTAACACCAAACCTGGTGGTTTATGGTAATATTTTCTACATATACTTAGTTTTTCCGCATTGTATAAGTGATTCTGCCTTTTTTATGGTCGTTATTATCCAACTTCACTTTGACGCGATCGCCGGCTAAAATTTTGATATAGTGACGATGCAAGGGAAGGTAAGCCAAGATATTAGACGCATTGTCTCTTTTCAACCTGGAACTTGTGAGCTTTGACAGTAGAGCCATTTTCTAGTTCAACCTTAGAAGATGGTAAGATTTCGGTGATAGTACCTTCAACCATCAAGTTAGACATTTACCTACTTCTTCCGAAGTCGATAAGTAATTCTACCCTTTGTCAGGTCGTAAGGAGTTAATTCAACTTTGACGCGATCGCCAGGTAAAATCTTGATATAGTTCCGGCGAATCTTACCAGAAATATGAGCCAGAACATTAAAGCCATTATCCAAGTCAACCCGAAACATCGCATTTGGTAGGGACTCTGTGACAGTGCCTTCCATTTCAATCAAATCTTGTTTAGACAATTTATTTTTTCCTCAATTCAACAGTCTCCTATTCAATTGCAGTAATTACATCTGCAAGAGAACACAATTTGGCGATTATATCAACAGTTTCTTAATATATTTTAGCGAAATTTTCAATTCATCCTGCCCTAAGGGGGAGTGGAGGAGTGGGGGAT
>CASBQA010000322.1 GCA_949127635.1 Nostocales cyanobacterium PMM_0069
AAATTATATCGTACTCATCAAAGGCGTTGAGTTCTTTGAGTAATTTCACGGTTTCGCCAACTACGTAACCGCCACATCCGGCACCAGCAGGCGGTCCACCGGCTTCAACACAATCGACACCACCGTAGCCTTTATAGATTACATCTTCGGGCCAGACATCTTCGTAGTGATAGTCTTTTTCTTGCAGGGTGTCGATAATTGTCGGAATCAAAAACCCAGTCAAGGTAAAAGTACTATCGTGTTTTGGGTCACACCCTATTTGAAGAACTTTCTTCCCGCGTCTGGCTAGGGCTACGGAGATGTTACAGCTGGTTGTGGATTTACCGATACCACCTTTTCCGTAAACTGCTAATTTCACTTTTGTTTGCCTCTTTATAGTTTATTTTCAAACTCTTGGCTGAAACATTTGCCTTCACCTAGCCGCACAAGGCGCGATGTGTGAGGTCTTCGTCATTATTGTCTAAATCGAATGTAAAAGAAAGTGGGTGTGAATCTGTCATAGGGTTATATTAGGCATATTTTGTCTCAAGTAATCATATTTTGGGTTTAAATCCGCTATAAAACTATAGAAAGCTTTAAAAAAGTCAAAATTTAGATTTTTGGTATTTAATTAATTAAAATTAGTTACAAAAGACAAAAAAATAATTGCCTTTTTCAATGGTTTTCATAGAAGTAACTGATTGTTCATGGCAATTTCAGCTATGAGTGCTTGATCAAATAGGCTGGAGTACTGACAGTAAAGGCTGTGTAAGTCAGATTGGTTAGGATAAACTCAGTTTTCAGCCTTGGAAATCCAGGTTTTTATGCCAAAAATGCAAATAAAGTTGCTTTTGTCAATGATAATAATTGGGTAATTGGGTAGTAAAGCGAGATTGGGCGATCGCTATTTTTGACTGATTTCTAGTTTTTTGTAAAAAATTATTAATTTCCGGAATATTGGTTAAATTTTATTAACGCTATTCTATGACTCTGGGGAGAAGCCCCGACGAGTAAACTCGCGGCTAGACAAACAAAGTCCGCCTGCGCGGACTAATACCATTTCTGTGTGAAGCTGCACCTAATTAGCCCACGTTCGCCCTTGGCGTTGCCGAAGGCTAGGTGGGCTTTGTACGTGTAGCCGCGAGTTTACTCGTCGGGTTATTAAGCGCAACCTCACAAAGAATTGGTATAAGGTTAAGATACATCGTCTTCTAATGCCCTGATTTCTTGTAATGTTTGCCAGCCGGCTTGCCACTGAGAATTATCTTGTAGTAATTTGGCATTGAGCCAGAAACGAACGTTAGGGTCACAAGCAGCAACCATCTCAGCATAAACCCACTTGGATTGATTTTTGCGGTTGACTACTTGAAAATGTCGCCAACCATCTACTTTTTGCTGCGCTGTCCATTTGGAACCGACTAAGTAAGGAAATTTTGGTTTTTTAGGCATTTGTTAATAGTCAATATAAATTCGGGAATTTTGTGATTACACTGTGAAGGTGATTGTGGAATGTACTGATTCAAGTTATGCCCATAACCTTCACTTTCGCGCTTAGTCAACAGCAAACTTTTGAATTGCGCTGTGATTATGGGTCACGTCGCTTGGATAAAGTAGAGTTATTAGCACTAATTGACGAGTGTGAGGAAAATTACTACTCAAAGGAAAGCGATCGCCTATCCTATCTTACCGAAATTGGACGACAGCTTTATTTTTGGCTGGATGGCAAGGAAGGATGGCTGAGAAATGCGCTGGATGAGACGGATGAACAAACGATTTATCTAGATTTAATCCAAACTAGTGAAGCGCAGGGATTAAACCCAGAAACGGAACGTGTCGCTTTGGGATTGGCACATTTGCTTTGGGAATTGTTATGCGATCGCACGGGGTTTTTACTGGAACGGCAACATATTGCCAATACGTAAAGCTTTTTACTCTTCACCTTCAATTTTGCGCCGGAATACTTCTTCCATTTGTTGCCAACCTTCTTCAGTATCGGGAAACTTATACTGTTTAGCGTTGGGATTACGACGACTCATTAAAATACGCAATGCTTCAATATCTTCTCGATGTGCCAGTACATAAGCTCTCAGCTCGGCTCTAGGCATTTTCTCAAAATCCGGCTTCATTTATAAACTCCCAGATTCCCTCACGGTTGATAATAATTTCGATAGTTTCTCCAGCCAGAATATATATCTCTCCTATTTTTTCATCAAAGCGAAATAAATGAATATCCTGATACAGATTGGATAACATCTGACACACCTTGATGCATTCGATTCCTTGCTTTGCCGTGGGTAGAATAGTCTTTCCTCAATTGTGACATAGCTATTTTCACACGAGGCGTTACTTTTTAATTAGTTATAGTCAATTTCTTCTGATTCTTGTTCTGCGTATGGTTGGCGTTTGTTGATATAGAGAATATCACCCTCGCGATCGCATTCAAACCCTAATTTCGCGTCCATACAGCAGATTTCAGGTAAATCAGGTACATGCGTAAAACCGAAAACCCGCTCAGAGACGTTCCACCGGAACGTCTCTACGTGTATTTAATAACAACGCAATCTGCTGTATATAGCGGTTCTCAGTTAAGTAAAGTATATAAAACCTCACCCCGTCCGTTCCGGACAGCCCTCTCCTTACACTGCGTAGAGGGGAAGGGGGTGAGGTTTTTTTGCCGGACGGTAATCCTACTTGAGAATGACGTAAAGACCGATCTTCGTAGTTGTGCGGGTCTTTTTACAATCAGTTTATCAGAAGAAATTTTATTGTTTTTCTCTTGGTGCTGTTTAAACGCCGAAAGTAGTTAGTTGAGTCAAAAGCTTATGCAACCCACTAACCCTAACCAATTTACCGAAAAAGCCTGGGAAGCGATCGCCCACACTCCAGATATTGCGAAACAATATCAACTCCAGCAGATCGAAAGCGAACACTTGATGAAAGCGCTGCTAGAACAAGAAGGACTCGCTAGCGCTATTTTTACCAAAGCCGGTGTAAATATCCAAAAACTGCGCGATCGCACTGAAGAATTTATTCAACGTCAGCCGAAAGTTTCCGGTAGCAGCACTTCCGTCTACTTAGGACGCAGTTTGGATACTCTGCTAGATCGCGCTGATGGCTATCGCAAAGAATTTCAAGACGAATACATCTCAATTGAACACTTATTACTGTCCTACGCCAAGGATGACCGTTTTGGCAAAAGTCTATTTCAAGAATTTGGATTAGACGAAGGCAAATTAAAGAATATCATTAAACAAATTCGTGGGAACCAGAAAGTGACCGACCAAAATCCAGAAGGCAAATATGAAGCACTGGAAAAATATGGGCGTGACCTCACAGAAGCTGCCCGTCAAGGTAAACTTGATCCAGTGATTGGACGCGATGATGAAATTCGCCGCACCATCCAAATTCTCTCGCGTCGTACCAAAAATAACCCCGTACTTATTGGGGAACCTGGTGTTGGCAAAACTGCGATCGCTGAAGGATTAGCGCAGCGGATTATCGCCGGTGATGTCCCTCAGTCGCTCAAAGACCGCAAGCTGATAGCTTTAGATATGGGTGCTTTGATTGCCGGAGCAAAATTCCGGGGTGAATTTGAAGAACGTCTCAAAGCAGTATTAAAAGAAGTTACCGAATCTGGCGGCAATATTGTATTATTTATCGATGAAATTCATACAGTAGTTGGCGCCGGTGCAACTCAAGGTGCGATGGATGCAGGTAACTTGTTAAAACCGATGTTAGCGCGGGGTGAATTGCGCTGTATTGGGGCAACAACTTTAGACGAATATCGCAAGTATATCGAAAAAGATGCCGCTTTGGAAAGACGTTTCCAGCAGGTTTATGTCGATCAACCGTCTGTAGAAGATACTATTTCGATTTTGCGGGGTTTGAGAGAACGTTATGAAAACCACCACGGGGTAAAGATTTCCGATAGTGCTTTAGTTGCAGCTGCTATATTGTCGAGTCGATATATTAGCGATCGCTTTCTTCCCGATAAAGCGATTGACTTGGTAGACGAAGCAGCAGCGAGACTGAAAATGGAGATTACCTCCAAACCTGAAGAACTCGACGAAATCGACCGCAAAATTCTCCAATTAGAAATGGAAAGGCTTTCTCTCCAAAAAGAAAGCGATGCCGGTTCTAAAGAACGTTTAGAAAGACTAGAAAAAGAACTTGCGGATTTTAAAGAAGAACAAAGAACGCTCAGTACTCAATGGCAGTCTGAAAAAGATATTATCACCAAAATTCAGTCTGTTAAACAAGATATTGAACGGGTAAATCTGGAAATTCAACAAGCTGAACGTGACTACGATCTGAACCGCGCTGCTGAGTTGAAATATGGCAAATTAACAGATTTACATCGTCGATTAGAAGCGGCAGAAAGTGAACTTGCACAAACTCAAAAAAGTGGGAAATCACTGTTGCGGGAAGAAGTAACTGAAGCTGATATTGCGGAAGTTATTTCTAAGTGGACGGGGATTCCCATCAGCAAGTTGGTGGAATCTGAAAAAGAAAAATTGCTGCAATTAGAAGATGAACTACACCACCGGGTTGTCGGACAAAATGAAGCAGTAACAGCTGTAGCGGATGCAATTCAGCGATCGCGTGCTGGACTTGCAGATCCCAATCGTCCCATTGCTAGCTTTATTTTCCTCGGTCCTACCGGTGTGGGTAAAACTGAATTAGCGAAAGCGCTAGCAGCTTATCTCTTCGACACTGAAGAAGCTTTAGTGCGAATTGATATGTCTGAATATATGGAAAAACACGCAGTTTCTCGCCTCATCGGTGCGCCTCCCGGATACGTGGGATATGATGAGGGCGGACAACTCACCGAAACAATTCGCCGTCGTCCTTATGCAGTGCTGCTATTCGACGAAATCGAAAAAGCACACCCCGATGTATTTAATATCTTCCTGCAAATTCTTGATGATGGACGTGTAACTGATGCCCAAGGTCATAAAGTTGACTTCAAAAATACGATCATCATTATGACCAGCAACATCGGTTCCCAGTATATTTTAGATGTGGCGGGGGATGATTCACGTTATGATGAAATGCAACATCGGGTGATGGAGGCGATGCGAAATAGCTTCCGTCCGGAGTTTCTCAACCGCATTGATGAAACAATTATCTTCCATGCATTGCAGAAACAAGAATTGCGGCATATTGTGCAGTTGCAAGTAGAAAGACTGCGGAAAAGATTGGCCGATCGCAAGATTTCTCTGAAACTTTCCGATTCTGCTCTTGACTTTTTGGCAGAAGTAGGATATGACCCTGTGTTTGGGGCGCGTCCTTTAAAGAGAGCAATTCAGCGCGAGTTAGAAACTCAAATTGCGAAAGCGATCTTGCGCGGTGAATTCAATGATGGTGATACGATTTTTGTGGATGTGCAAAATGAGCGTTTGTCTTTCAATCGCTTGCCGGCTGAGGTATTTACTGGCTAGTTTGGGACAGAAATAATTTCGCCCAAAGACGATAAAAATAAATGTAGAGACTTCGTGCGATCGCGTCTCTACACCGCGTATTGTACGCAACCGAGAAGCGCTATATATTGTAGAGACGTAAAGAGTGGAACGTCTCTACGAGTGTATGGCGTTTTTATTAATGTTAATGAGCGCGGATTATTCGTAGTCAGCGGTTTACCGCTCAATTGCATTGATTTTTAAGCACTGAAGTGCTTACTACGTTAAGGTATGTTTATTTATACTTCGATACTTAAGTTGATTATTCAACCCGGAATTATATAGTTAAGTAATGTAGCTTTTAATGAATGCAGAAATAACAATCAACACAGGAGAAATTCTATGTCATTAGAACAAGTTGACGCTTTTTATAACCTTGTGAGTTCAAATCAAGCTATTTACGAGCAATATTACAATAAGTGCTGTCGTCTGGGATTTTTAGGCAGCTATCATTGGGATAAAAGCAAGATTGTTGATTTTGCGGATAATCTGGGCTACAGCTTTAGTGAAAATGATTTAGATCAAGTCTGGTTTGGAAATGAGCCAAGTTTTTCTGCCCAATCGCTAAATTTATCCCAATACGGGCATATGTCTTGAATTAATTGGCATTTTTATATCATTTAACTGAATAATTTTAGAATATACGTTTTGACATGACTACAATCAAAGACGCTTTCTCCACTGGGGAAAGCGCCTTTTGTTGTAAATTGACGTAAAATGATGGGGCTAAAAATCTGAAGCTGGTTGCTGTAAAAATTCTATTTCCTCTGGGGTAGAAATGCGCCCTAAAATTGCATTACGATGAGGAAATTGTCCAAAACGCTCAATTATTTCCAGGTGACGATATGCATATTCAATTGCTTGAGTGCTGTCAGGATCGTGACTGAGTTGCCCAAATAGCTTTACACTCTGATGCTGATGATGTAGATTTTCGCTGTGTTCAAAAGGTAAATAGACAAACCAGCGTTGTACAGGCAAAAAGTGGCGATCGTAACCGAGTGCGATCGCTTGCTGCGCGGCTGAAAGTGCTTCCCAATCAGTAGCGAAGGCTTCAGGAGTACCTCGAAATATACTCCGGGGAAACTGATCTAACAACAAAATCAGCGCAAGACAAGTTTCCGGTAAATCGATCCAATCGTCTAGGTGTCCCGCTGCCGCTTTTTGGTAATCTGTGCCGAATCGAGTTCGCAGTTCCTGATCAAACTCTGGTGTTTTATTAAACCAAGTTTTTCGAGGTTTACCGTAACTCGGTTCATCGGGATGACCAAACCAAAATTCTAAAATAGGTTTTGCCTGTGACATTGATATGATATTATGTCAGTCTAATTAACAGTAATAAAAACCTACCTACCGTCGTAGAGACGTTCCGGCGGAACGTCTTTACAAAAGTAAGTAATTTACCAGACATGCTATTACTGACCTTTACAAAGCACTTGTCGCATTTTACGCATATTTGCGGGCAATTCTAAATTCATTGCTTGCTGAATAAACATCGATGGGATGGGAATATTAGGGGTAGCTTGGACAGTATAAGCTAGCATTGTGCCGTTACCGCAATCTTTTAACTCTAAATTAGCTGTAAAGTCTTCAAAAGTTCCTTTTTCCATCTTAAATTGAATTCTCTGCCCAATTTCTTCGGCTACGTTGAGATAGATTTCTACTTGTGCCGTGAAAAAGAAAAATGCTTTTTGTGCTGCTTGATACAGGCGCTTCACTTCGCCTCTTTGTATAATTTCGCTCTTTGTAATATCAGGAAAATATTGCACCCAACGCGGGTAATCTGTTAATTGCTGCCAGACATGCGATCGCACTAAAGGTACATACATCCAAGCGGTGACAGTACCACCCCAAGCATTGTGCGATCCTGTTTCTACCAAAATCTCACCCTGCATCAATAATTTTTGCTTGTCTTGACTCCAAGTCATATCGTTAGCTGTAGTAATATTTGGGATATAAAATGCAGACATATTGATTTTGGTTACTCCTCAAAGCCACTTACGTAGTTCAAATGTAAAGTCTTTAACTTCATCGATGACAGCCAACTAATTGTAGTTCCACTTCCATAAGTAAATTTTCCGGAAAAAAGTCCTTCTAATGCTATTATTCCCAAGATTTGTAGAAAAGTATGTAATTTTATGATGAAAATTCCCTTCATCGGGAAATTTTCAAGTATAGCCTTTAACACTACTCGTCCCGCGATTTCAAACTATTAATTATGCAGCCTAGTCCTCGGAGATCCCCCTAAATCCCCCTTAAAAAGGGGGACTTTGAAGGAACGAGTACCACCCTTTTTAAGGATCTTCTCTCTTTTGAAATCGCGGAACTAGTCTATGACGTAAAATTATGAAGTTTTTGTCTTTTCGTTATGCTTTGATAAGCTGTTGCGATCAAGTGGGCAATTACGTGAGTCAAACTTCTAATAAATTAAATCGTCTATTAACCCAAACTTGCGGGTTCCTTTTTGGAATTGCGATCGCTGTTTGGGTACTTAGAGGCTTTGGAATTCTCGGTTTTATGCCGGGAGGTGTAATTTGGCTGTTATTTTTGGCGGCGATCGCTTTGGCGATTCTCAGTTACATGCAAAAAACTTGGTGGCGATTTTAGCGGCTCGCAAAAACGCCCGCAGGCTGGAAGCCTGGGGCTACACAAACGAAGCCTGCCTTCGCAGGCTAAATATAGAGCAAAAGAAGGCAGGCTTTGTTTGTATAACTTCACTCTAGGCTTGGTGTAAGATATCAGAGAATGCTGATGATTCAACAGAGGAGGAAAATATGCAAAAGTATGTATGTAACACCTGCGGCTATGAATACGATCCAGAAGTAGGCGATCCAGATGGCGGCATAGCACCAGGAACAGCTTTTGAAGATATACCAGATGATTGGGTTTGTCCGACTTGCGGTGTAAGCAAAGAAGATTTTGAACCCGCATAACCGCAGAAATAAAGCTCTTAGTTTTATCCTTTAGCCTTCACCTTTCTTGTACTAGCCTAGAATTAAGATGCTGTTATTTTATTAGGGAATTTTTGTATTTGCAATTGAAAATTGTTGTAATTGGAGGTGGGGCAGCCGGATTTTTTAGCGCGATCGCTACGAAGGAAGCGAATCCACAAGCTGATGTGACTTTAATCGAAGCCAGCCTGCAAGTGTTAGCGAAGGTTCGCGTTTCTGGTGGGGGACGCTGTAATGTCACTCACGCTTGTTTTGATCCAGCCATTTTAGTGCAGAATTACCCCAGAGGGGGAAAAGCCCTCCGGGGTGCTTTTTCTCGCTTTCAAACCAAAGATACGATAACTTGGTTTGCGATGCATGGAGTACCGCTGAAAACTGAAGCTGATGGACGAATGTTTCCGATTACGAATACTTCCGAAACGATTGTCAATTGTTTGCTGAATACTGCTTCGCAAGCTGGGGTAGAAATTCGCACTTCTGCACCTGTTATTGGTGTAAAACGGCAAAATGAAGGCTTTGAAATTATTTTCAAGTCGGGAGAAACTATATTAGGCGATCGCTTGCTATTGGCAACGGGAAGCAACCCTGTAGGCTATAGAATAGCGAAAGAATTCGGTCATCAAATTCAAGTGCCTGTTCCTTCTTTATTTACTTTCAATATTGGTGATGAACAATTGCGCTCATTAGCCGGCATTAGTGTAGAATCGGTGCGTTTGCGTTTGTTATCTGGTGGAAAATCTCAATTAGAACAAACTGGACCTTTGCTAATTACTCATTGGGGTTTGAGTGGACCTGCGGTGTTGAAACTTTCCGCTTGGGGTGCAAGAATACTGAAAGAAAGTCACTATCAAGCCACTTTGATGATAAATTGGTTGCCTGATTTCCAGCAAGATGAAGTGCGGCAAAAAATCTTAGCAGTTAAAAATGAATGGGGCAAGAAAGCGATCGCTTTACATCGTGGTGTTGATTTACCACACCGTTTGTGGCAATACATCATTGCCCGTTCAGATATTACTACAGAAGAACGCTGGGCAGAAATAACTAACAAACAATTAAATAAACTTGTTCAAGAACTGACTCAAGGAGAATATTTAATCAACGGTAAAGGTGTTTTCAAAGATGAATTTGTTACTTGTGGTGGTGTCAATTTAAAAGAAGTTAACTTTAAGACAATGGAAAGCCAAATAGTACCAGGACTTTATTTTGCGGGAGAAATCCTCGACATTGATGGAGTTACCGGCGGTTTTAACTTCCAAAGTGCTTGGACTACAGGATATTTAGCTGGTTTAGCAATGGCAAGTAACGATTAAAGATAATGAAAAGTTCGGGTATCATTAAAAAACTATTTCCACTGCTAAATCTTTACCCGTGGGCAATTCCAGTAATTATCATCTTAGGAATTTTAACTTCTTTATCTGAAGGCTTGGGAATTAGTTTATTTATTCCTTTTCTTCAAAGTTTAGAACCAGGAAACTCTCAATCGGCAAGTGGAACATTTTTAGGAAGTATTTTAAATCGATTATTTAGTGATATTCCCCCAAGTAATCGGGTAATAATTATTCCCTTAACTATTTTGGGGTGCGTTCTCCTCAAAAATCTACTTGCTTATAGTAGTTCGCTTCTTTCAGTTTGGCTTTATTGGCGTATTGGTTCTCAATTAGTATCTAAACTTTATCAGCAGATATTAACTGTTAGTTATAGTTTTTTAGACTCTAAGCAATCAGGTAAATTAGTCAATACACTGCATACGGAAAGTTGGCGTGCATGTGATGCTATATTACTTTTAATTAATCTAATCATCAATTTCTCTACAGTTATTGTTTTTGTCATCTTGTTAATGCTAACTTCTTGGCAACTGACTTGTTTAGTAGCCGTCGCTTTATTAGGCATTTCATTAATAATTCAGCAAGTAACAAAGAAAACAAAGAAGTTAGGAAGAGAAGCAGTACAAGCAAACGATCGCTTGGTTAATCGGATGATCGAAGGCTTTTATGGAATGCGAGTAATTAGAGCTTTTGGTCGAGAAGCTTACGAATATAAGCGTTTTGAGAACCTAACAAATGAGGTAAGTTTTGCTGCACTAAAACTCGCAAAACTCTATACCATCTCTGGACCACTTTCGGAAGTTTTATCGGTGGCTTTGTTGGTGTGTATTATGATTATCGCTTTGCAAAATAAAGCGAATCTACCGACTTTGTTAACTTTTATATTTATGCTTTATCGCTTACAGCCATCGGTGAGAAAATTAGATAGCGATCGCGTAAATTTAATTGGCTTATTAGCATCAGTTGAAGATGTTGTATCTCTGTTAGAAATTCCCGACCAACAATTTATTCGGACAGGAAATGTTTATTGTCATGGTTTAAAGCGATCGCTCACATTTCAATCTGTTGGTTTCCGTTACAATTCTACAGATAAACCTGCACTTCAAGAAGTTTCTTTTTCTATTATAAAAGGAAAAACTACCGCTATCGTTGGACCTTCAGGTGCAGGGAAATCCACACTTATCGGCTTAATTTGCCGTTTTTATGACGTTACAGAAGGGGAAATTTACGTTGACGAGTATCCTTTACGAGAATTAGATTTAGCATCTTTTAGAAGTCACATTGCGATTGTCAGCCAAGACATTTATATTTTTAATACCACAGTGCGGGACAACATCGCTTACGGTCGTTTAGATGCTACAGAAGCCGAAATTATCAACGCCGCTAAACAGGCAAACGCTCATGAGTTTATCACTAAATTTCCTGAAGGCTATGATACCATATTAGGCGATCGCGGCGTTCGTCTTTCTGGCGGACAAAGACAGCGTATAGCATTAGCTCGTGCTATTATCCGAGATCCCCAAATATTTATTCTCGACGAAGCAACTAACGCACTCGATAGCGTTTCGGAAAACATAATTCAAGAGGCAATTAATACATTTGGTCAAAATCGCACAGTAATTATTATTGCCCATCGTTTATCCACAATTGAACAAGCAGATAAAATCCTTGTATTACAAGAAGGACGAGTTGTAGAACAAGGAAATTTTCAACAATTGTTAAAACTTAACGGGTTATTTACCCGGCTTTATCATTTACAATACGGAGTAGTTGAAAACTGAAAATATAAGTTTTAATTACTTTTAAATAAACAATGATTAGCTAAATAGATGAAAGACACCCTAAGCTCAATTGCCAGACGTGCATTACCAGGTTTTGTTCACCGTTGGGTAGGAACACAATTAAAAGGTGACAAATATATCCCACCGGTGGGAAAAGTAGACTTTGGTAGTCTGGGAGGATTAACACCAATCAGCCGACATTTTGGCTATGACCGAGGTTTACCGATTGACCGTTACTATATAGAAAAGTTTCTCACCAAAAATGCCGCTGATGTCAAAGGACATGTATTAGAAATTGGTGACAATTCATACACGCGGCAATTTGGAGGCGATCGCGTTACTGAAAGTGATGTGCTGCATATAGTTGAAGGTAATCCCCAAGCAACCATCGTTGGCGATTTAACCAACGCCGAACACATAGCATCAGATAAGTTTGACTGCTTTATTCTGACGCAAACATTGCAATGTATTTACGATACGCGATCTGCACTCAACACAATATATCGCATTCTCAAGCCTGGTGGAGTAGTCCTAGCTACATTTTCCGGTATTAGTCTGACACCTCCCGACGAATGGGGAGATTACTGGTGTTGGAATTTTACCAGCCAATCAGGAAAACGGCTGTTTGCAGAGTTCTTCCCAGAAGCAAATATTCAAGTAGAGAGTTACGGAAATGTGTTAACAGCGATCGCATTTTTGCAAGGTTTAGCAACCGAAGAACTAGATTCATCAGAATTAGATCACCGCGATCGCGCATATGAACTACTAATAACTGTCCGTGCTGTCAAACCGCAGGAAACATCATGAAGATACCTGGAAACGGCAAATTAAAGCGAATAGCAAGACAAGTGCGAAACCGCTTCGCACCAGGAGGATTGATTCTCATGTATCATCGTGTAACTGAAATTGAATCAGATCCTTGGAAATTGTGCGTCAGTCCATCTTATTTTGCCGAACATTTGCAAGTATTAAAAAAACTCGGTTGCACAGTCCGCTTACAACAATTAAACCAAACATTGAAAAATGGGAAGCGTCCCCATCGTCAAATAGTCATCACCTTTGATGATGGTTACAGCGATAATTTGTATAACGCTAAACCTTTATTAGAAAAGTATGAAATTCCCGCTACTATCTTTCTGACAACAGGATATATGCAACAAGAGCGGGAATTTTGGTCTGATGAATTAGACAGGATATTGTTACAACCAGGGACTTTACCAGAAATTTTGTCTTTAAATATCAACGGCATTAGTTACGAATGGAAAACTTCAAATAACAATAAACCTTATTCTCTTTACTACGCACTTTATGAATTACTTTACCCCTTATCTGCCCAAGAGCGATCGCATATTCTAGATCAACTACTTTTGTGGGCAAAAAAAGAACCAGAATTACGTCCAACTCACCGGATGATGACATTAAAAGAACTATCTAGTTTACAACCAGGAAACATCATCCAAATTGGTGCCCATACAGTGACACATCCATTTCTTGCCACAATTTCACCCCAAGCACAGCAAAAAGAAATTCAAGAAAATAAAATCCAACTAGAAGAGATTTTCGGACATCCAATCGAAAGTTTTGCCTATCCTCACGGAAATTATAACCTACATACTAGCGAGATAGTCCGCCAAGCCGGATTTACCTGCGCTTGCAGTACTTCTGCAAACATAGTCGGTAAAAATAGCGATCGCTTTCAACTACCCCGCTTTCCAGTCGAAAATTGCAATGGAGAAGAATTTGCCAAACAACTATCAAAGTGGTTCCTTAACTAAAACTCTGCGTTACTTTGCGCTTCCCTCAGCGTACCCTTCGGGTTCATCAGTTCGACGGGACGGAAACCGACTCCGCCGACTGATTCACCTTTGCGTTTAAACTCTTTATTCCTAAATATTATTAAAAAAAACGCCATGAATAGCAAACCATTAATTTCTGGTGTAATGATTTTCTTAAACGCTGAAAAATTCATCTTAGAAGCGATCGCAAGTGTACTTGCCCAAACATATGATAACTGGGAACTATTATTAGTAGATGACGGTTCCACCGATAATAGCACAGCGATCGCTCAAAAATATGCAGAGCAATATCCCGAAAAAGTCCGCTATTTAGAACATGCAAATCACCAAAATTTGGGAAAGAGTGTTTCCCGCAACCTGGGTATGAGCAAAGCTAAAGGAGATTATATCGCCTTTTTAGACGCTGATGATATCTGGCTACCACCAAAACTAGAAAAACAGCTCGCAATTTTGCAATCATACCCCGAAGCCGGGATGGTTTACGGAGCAACGCAGATGTGGTTTAGCTGGACTGGTAATCCAGAAGATTTGGGACGCGATCGCTACCGCAAACTTGGTGTCAAACCCGATACATTAATTCAACCGCTAAATCTGCTCACGCTTTTTTTACGTAAAAAAGCAGAAACACCTGGTACTTGTGGAGTTCTGATTAGACGTGAAGTCATAGAAGATGTTGGTGGACATGAAGAAAGCTTTGGCAGCATGTACGAAGACCAAGCTTTCTTCGCGAAAATTTGCTTGAAATATCCCATATTTATTGAGAGTGGCTGTTGGGATAAATATCGACAGCACCCTGATTCTACTTGTTATGTAGCGGAGCGAGCAGGAGAATATCATAACATATATATCAGTCCTAGCTACGCGAATTATTTAAATTGGCTAGAGGAATATTTAGTTAAAGAAAAATTCGTAAATACCGAAGTTTGGCAAGCTTTACAAAATGTATTATTTTTCGTGCGCCATCCTCTAATTTATCACTATTATATGCGTCTCCGGCGCATTATCTGGGATTTCAAGGCATTATTTAAGAAATGAAAAACAATGTAGAGACGTAGCACTGCTACGTCTGTTGAGTTCAGTTAACGCATCATTAAATTCGGTCGATGTATCATGAAAATGCGTATTTCCCAAATTAATAAATCTTATCTGCTGATAGGGATTCTATTTGCTGCTGCAATCTTGCGCTTTAATCAGATAAACCAACCATTCATTGATTTTACCACTTGGCGAGAGTCAGACACAGCAACTATAGCAGACAACTTTTACCGTGGAAATTGGAATATCCTATATCCAAAAATTAGCTGGAATGGTCCAGGACTAAACTACGTTGGTTACGAATTTCAAACCTTGACCTATATTACAGCAATGTTATATCGCCTTTTTGGTCAACATGACTGGGTTGCACGCACTGTGGCAGCGTTGTTTGGCTTATGGGGCATTTTTGCATTTTATCAACTGGTTCGTCGTATGTGGGACGAAAAACATGCTCTTGCCAGTGCCACATTCCTAGCAATTTTACCAGGGAATGTCTACATTGATCGGTCTTTTGTTCCAGATCCGGTAATGGTTTCGCTGGTAGTAACTAGCTTCTGGTTGCTAGTTGCCTACTTACAAACGGAGTGCCTATATTATTTATTATTAGCAACTCTGATTGGGATGTTGGGTTTCTTAACAAAAATTACTGGTATTTTCGTCGGAATTCCGATGCTCTATGCAATTATAAAAATCTTAGCTCTCAAGGGAATGCTACGCTCAAAGCAGCTATACCTAATTGGTGTTGCAACCATTGTAATGTTTGTACCAGTGATTACATACTATTTGTGGGCACATTACATATCTTTAAATTATCCACCTTATCATATTGCCGCTGCCGGAAATTGGCTTTGGAGCGACGGGTTAAGCAAATGGTTGCAAAAAAAATATTTCCTTGAAAAACTGTTTTGGATTTTGAAGGACTTCTGGACAAAACCTGTAATCATTCTTGTTTTTGTTGGTTTGTTGCTTCATCCTCCCCAACGTAATCGTGATTCCCATCAAGCACCGTGGTTGTTCCATTGGTGGATGATTGCTGTAGTTATTTATTATCTCATTGGAGCCAAACAACTTGTTGATAACCCCACAAATTTAAATATTATTAACCCAGCTGCCGCAGCATTAGCAGGACATGGGATAATTGCGATCGCATCATTGTGCAAACAAATAGTAGGTTATCCTGCTACACTGGCTTTCATGGCAGCAATAATCTTGTTTATCGGTGGATTTGGATATCAGGATTTGAAGGGTATATACTACCAGCCCACAGCTGAAAAAGACTATAAACTAGGACTTGCACTGCGTTCGGTAAGTCAACCTGAGGATTTAGTCGTCACTATAGCCCATAATATTGGCAATCCGGTTGCAATCTACTACAGCCAACGACGTGGGTGGGTATTTCCACCTGCTTGGAAAGGGGTAGTATGGTGGGCAGATGATGATATAAAAAATAATCCCAAGACAATTCGACTATTAGAAGAACTTCGCAATAAAGGTGCAGACTGGCTTGGCATTGTTAATGAGCAAGAAATTCAGCTTTCAAAAGATAATCCGAAATTCTTTAAGTATATAGAGCAAACATTTAAACTTAATCAAGAAACCCCAGATTACATTATTTATCGAATTTCTCCTCTTTAAGAGATTGCCTTAGTATAGTACGATCGCATGGCAACCTTCATCTACAGAACACAATCATTTATATCTAGCCTTTGTAAATGACTTCTGAATAAACAACATGAAATTTAGCGAAATCGTTGAAAAACTCAGCCACAGTGCCACAGCGAACAGCCTCACAGCTAATAAAGACGAAGATATCGAAATTACAGGAGTTGCAGCGGTTGATGAAGCGATCGCAGGTAATCTCAGCTACATAGAAGGACCCAAATTTGCTTCTTTTGTTGGCAAGACCAATGCTAGTGCTTTAATTTTACCTCAAGACGAAACATTGCAAAAGCTTGCACAAGAACGTGGTATCGTTTGGATAGCCACGCGAAATCCGCGCTTGATGTTTGCGGAATCGATCGCACTTTTCTATCAACCATACCGCCCAACTCCAGAAATACATCCTACCGCCATAATTCACCCGACTGCAAAAGTTGGCACTGATGTTTACATTGGTCCCCATGTAGTGATTCAGGAAAAAGCAGAAATCGGCAATCAAGTCTGCATTCATCCAAATGCAGTAGTTTACCCAAATGCGAAAATAGGCGATCGCACCATCTTACACGCTAATTGTACCATCCACGAACGCGCCCACATTGGTGCAGATTGCGTCATTCACAGTGGTGCTGTTATTGGTTCAGAAGGCTTTGGTTTTGTTCCCATTGCCACCGGTTGGTTCAAAATGGAACAATCTGGTTATGTTGTCTTAGAAGATGGCGTAGAAATTGGTTGCAACAGCGCCGTAGACCGTCCATCCGTCGGTCAAACCCGCATAGGACGCAGTACAAAAATTGACAACTTAGTGCAGATAGGACACGGTTGCGAAATAGGCGCTTATTGTGCTATAGCCGGACAATCTGGTATGGCAGGAGGCGTCAAAATTGGCAATCGGGTTATTTTGGCAGGACAATCAGGAATAGCCAATCAAGCGAAAATGGGTGATGGTGCGATCGCTACTGCCCAAGCAGGAATTCTTAGCGATGTTCCCGCAGGAGAAATCGTCTCTGGAACACCGGCAATGCCTCACAAAATCTTTTTGAGAGTAGCTGCTATTTATAGCCGTCTACCACAAATGTATCAAACATTGAAACAATTGCAGCGTTTAGGGCAGAAGTAACTGCTAACTTATTTCTGGGAAGCACTACTAAAGTTGTAGGGTTTCCCTCACTAAACAAACTTTGATTTGATTTTAATATAAAGTCAAAGGCGATAAAGAAAGCGCCTCTAAAAAACAAGATACAAGCTGATTGTTTGTTTTTTGCTAAAGCTTGAATCAACTTTTACTTCAATCACAACGCTGATTTAATGGAGGTTAGTTAAGTTATGGCATTAATACGTTGGCAACCCTTCCAAGAAATGGAAACTATCCGGCATCAAATGGATAAAATGTTTGATGAAATAGCAGGACTTAATCGCGAGATGACAACAAAAACTTGGTCTCCTGCGGTAGAATTGGAAGATACAAACGACAACCTAATTTTACGCGCTGAAGTTCCTGGTTTGGAAGGCAAAGATTTAGATATTCAAGTAGCACGGGAAGCAGTTTCCATTGCCGGTGAAACTCGCTATGAAAACAAATCCGAAGAACGCGGATATTTGCGCTCAGAGTTCCGTTATGGTAAATTCCAACGGACAATCCCGCTTCCGACTGCAATTAAGAATGACCAAGTTAAAGCCGAATTCAAAAATGGCATTTTAATCTTAACAATGCCTAAAGCCGAAGAAGCCAAAAATAAAGTAGTGAAAATTAACTTGGCAGATGACAAAACGGCGCTTCCTAATTCATAATTAACTAAAATGGAAGTCTGTTTAATTGCAATCTGGTAAATAATTAACTTGCCCGCGATCGCACTGCATTACAAAAGAGCGATCGCGCTTCTTTATATTAATTTGCAGATCGTAACCTCACCCCCATCCCCTCTCCTTATTAAGGAGAGGGGGGGAAAACGTAGTAACGACTTCAGTCGTTAAATTACAGCGATTTTTAGCTTATTTGAACCACATTATTTTTATCACGCAGAGGCGCAGAGTCGCAGAGAGAAAGATGAGTGTGGTCTAAATACATGAAAACTGCTGTAAGCATTAAAACGCTGACTACAAACCTAATTTCTCCAACACAGGCTTAGTCGAAACAATGTGCCTTTCTAAACCGAGTTCTTGCGGACTAATACCTAACGCCAAAGCAATCAACTGCGGTAAATGCAACACCGGCAAACCTAATTTTTGTCCGATGACTTTTTCCACCTCAGGCTGACGAGAATCTAAATTCAAATGACACAGCGGACAAGGTGTAACAATACAATCAGCACCAGATGTTAGTGCATCTTGAATATGCGTCCCCGCCATTTTAAACGATTGGGTAGTAGCATAACTCGAAAGAGGCCATCCGCAACATTGAGTCCGACCTCGATAATAAATTGGTGTTGCACCAACTGCCCGAAAAACATTTTCCATCGCTTCCGGTTGGAAAGGGTCATCATAAGGTATGGATTTTTGAGCGCGGAGAAGATAGCAGCCATAAAAAGCCGCACATTTTAACCCACTCAACTTATGGGTAACTCGTTTTTGAATTTCCTCTAAACCGTAATCTGTTACTAAAGCGTAAAGGAGATGTTTAACTTCAGTAGTTCCACGATAAGGGGAACAGCTTTCTTTTTCTAAAAAGCCATTAACTTTGTCAATGTATTGGGGGTCTGTTTTTTGACATTCTTTCAAACGCTCATCAACATGACCAATGACACCTTGACAAGTGCTGCAATGTGTGAGTAGCGGTAAATTTAATTCTTCTGCTAAAGCAATATTTCGGGCATTAACCGTATCTTCCAAAAGTTGAGAATCTTCCTTAAAAATGCCGGAACCGCAGCAAGCAGCCTTTTTCAATTCTACCAGTTCAATGCCGAGAGCTTTAGTTAAAGCTTTGGTGGACAAGCTTAACTCGCGGCAAGCACCTTGGGCAACACAACCAGGGAAGTAAGCGTATTTTAGCGTCTGAGATAGCATGGAAGTATATTTGGGTTAGGGCAGTTGCCCTTAAACAATAACTGTTTTATCATTGCCTGTCCGTGATGCTCGCAAAGCTTTGTATCTAAATTTGGACATGGGCAAAAAATTTAGTGAGAATTGAATAACAGAAGCATTTACACTTCTTTAGCGCGATCGCTTGCTTTTATTTACGTTGCCTAACTGTTTGTAAAGAAGAAACGCTATGCAGGGATTTTCCGAAGAAAAACCCTTTACAGTGTACGGGCGATCGCGCTTGACGATAAGATGTATA
>CASBQA010000323.1 GCA_949127635.1 Nostocales cyanobacterium PMM_0069
CTAAAATCCCTTTTATCTTTCTTTGGTAGTGGTATTGTTTTTGTTCTCACTCAAGTAATTGGTAGAGGTTTGGGGTTAATTGGTCGTGGTATTCTCCAAGGTATTGGTAGTGCAAAATTACCGGAAAGAAACTTGAAAAGAAACGATGATCGACTTAAGTGATTATAGCAATCCTAAATAATTAATAAAAATTTAATCCACGCTCTGAAACGTAGCAATGCTACGTCTCTACAATATCTTATTTAGGAGTGCTATATAAGTTAAAACTTAAGAATAAAAAATTTTAACTCCTAACTCCTGTAAAGACGCGAAATTTCGCGTCTCTACAACTTTTAATCGTCTATCCCAGCTTTTCAAATATCTTAAACAGAGGCAAATACATCGCCAGCAAAATTGTGCCAACCATTCCCCCCAAAACCACAATCATAATTGGTTCCAAAATGCTGGTTAGTGCTTTTACGGACTGCTCAACTTCATCTTCATAAAAATCGGCAACTTTCATTAACATCCCATCTATTTCACCAGTTTCCTCGCCGATACTAATCATTTGAATTGCCATAGCCGGAAAAACTTTTTCTTTTTGCAAGGCAATGCTGATCATACCTCCTTGTTGAATTTCTACACGCGCTGCATCAATAGCATTAGCAATTACTTGATTTCCTGAGGTGTCGCGGACAATTTCCAAAGAAGTAAGAATTGGTACACCTGAACGAGTCAAAGCACCAAAAGTCCTACTAAAACGGGCAACTGCGGATTTTTGGATCAAGTCACCAAATAACGGCATTTTCAGAGAAAGGCGATCGATAGTTACGCGACCGATATCAGTTTTGTAGTACTGTTTATAGGCAATTGACATCCCGAAAACACTGCCAAATATAACACCAATTCGCCAACTTCTCAAAATTTCACTACAATCCATCAAGAATTGCGTTAGAGGAGGCAATTCTGTGCCTATATCTTTAAAAATCCCCGCAAAAATTGGAATCAGAAAAATCGTCATCCCCAGAAAAATTGCCGTTGCCAAGAATCCTACAACCATTGGATAAGACAACGCTGATTTAATTTGGTTTTGTAATCGGGCAACATCTTCCAATAACTTCGCTAAACGGTTCATTACATCATCTAAAACACCGCCAACTTCACCCGCTTGAACCATGCTGACATACAAACCATCAAAACACTGAGGATGCTTCCGCATCGAGTCAGAAAGATTCATACCGTTTTGGACATCAGCGCTAATTTCTATCAGCGATTGTTTTAATTTAGGATTGCTACATTGCTCAGACAGCACCCCCAAACTTCTAACAATTGCTACTCCCGCATTGGTTAGAGCCGCAAATTGACGGGAAAAGACAGCTTTATCCTTAATGGAAACCTCAGTCATTGCTGTCTGTAATTTATTCAAGTCAAAGCTGCCGAAACCTTGAGCTTGTTTAAGTTCTTGAATTACAAAACCCTGCTGTTTCAGAGTAGTACGTGCTTGCCCTATAGATTCTGCAACAATTTTTTCTGTTCGGGCTTTTCCTTGAGAATCTCGAACACGAGCAACAAACTTTGGCATGGTTTATATATATTTTAGATTGGTAATTGATAATGGGGCATTGGGCATCGGGCATTAGGCATTGGTAATAATTCTTTTTCTAGTCCCTAGTCCCTAGTCCCCAGTCCCTAGTCCCCATTACCCATTGTTAAATTAATGCGCTTTGACTGCTCCTGCTGCTTGTGGTGGGACACCACCAATGAGACGCTGAATTTCGTCCGGCTTGGAAGTCTTAGATATAGCTGCTTCATAAGAGATAGTTCCGGCTTTGTACATATCAGCTAAAACCTTCTCTAGAGTTTGCATACCCAACTTCCCGCCGGTTTGTATAGCCGAGTAAATTTGTGCGGTTTTGCCTTCGCGAATTAAGTTAGAAATAGCAGGAGTAACAATCATAATTTCTTGAGCCATCACCCGACCATACTCGCCTGGTTTCGGATTTTTTTTGGAAACCAAAGTTTGGCTAAATACAGCGACTAGCGAGTTAGATAATTGCACCCGTACCTGAGTTTGTCTTTCATGTGGAAAAACATCAACAACCCGGTCAACAGTTTGTGCTGCTGAACTGGTGTGCAAAGTGCCAAATACCAAGTGTCCTGTTTCTGCCGCACTAATAGCCAAAGAAATTGTTTCTAAATCCCGCATTTCCCCTACCAAAACAATATCTGGATCTTCGCGCAATGCAGCTTTTAAGGCATTAGCAAAACTCTTAGTATCTTCACCAAGTTGACGCTGGTGAATTAAACTTTTAACTGGTTCATAAACAAATTCTATTGGGTCTTCTACAGTTAAAATATGTTCAGCTTTGGTGCGGTTAATCAAGTCAATCATTGCTGCTAAGGTAGTGGTTTTACCTGAGCCAGTAGGACCTGTTACTAAAATTAAACCTCTGGGTTTATCTGTCATTTCCCGCACTATATCTGGCAGACCTAATTTATCAAAGTTAGGAATTTTGGAACTTAACGCCCGCAAACAAGCAGCGTAGGAACCACGCTCTTTATAAACGTTGACACGAAAGCGAGCTAAACCTTTAACTCCATAGCTGCAATCTAATTCCCAGTTTTGCTCAAGCGTTTTACGCTGGGTATTATTCAGCATACTAAAAATCAGCCTTTGACATTGGTCGCCTGTTAATGGCTCATCACCAATGGGTGTGAGTTTGCCGCTGACGCGAAAGTAGGGAGGTATACCTGCGGATAAATGTAAATCCGAGCCACCCATTTCAATCAACTGCTCCATCAAGTCTTCAATCATCATTTCCATAATTATGTCTCCTTTTGTTATTTGATAGTTGTTGGTTGATAGTTGTTGGTTGATAGTTGATAGTTGTTGGTTGATAGTTGATAGTTGATAGTTAATGGTTAACGACTAACTATTAACCACTAACGACTAACTACTAACCACTAACTAATCGAGAAAACGAGGTGTCATACAATAAGGACAATCTAGCCATTCCGGTTTTAATTCGGCGCTACAAGTTCGGCAAGTAAGACCACTTTTGCGTTTGGCTTTTAACTCTGCTTCTAAACCTGTATCACTGAAAGTTACACGTTCGACTTCTTCCAAAGTAGTTTGTCCTTGACGCACTAAATCCAAGCTGTAAGTTAGCAAAGTTTTCATCCCCTCTTCTACTGCAACTTCCTTAATGCGTTCTGTAGGTGCTTCTTCGTTAATTAAGGTTTGCAGCTTTTCGGTGATTCGCATCACTTCATAAACACCGCAACGTCCCCTGTAGCCAGCACCATTACAAGTTGGGCAAATATGACCTTTAGAACTGGTTTGTTGAATTTCTTCTAATGTTAAGGAGTTTGCTTTGTAGAAAGTTATACCGACATCTTGAGAAGCAGATAGACCATAGCGGGCTAATTCTTCGGGGGTGGGAGTATAAGCAATGCGACAATCACCACAGACACGTCGTACTAAACGCTGTGCTAAAACGCCAATGAGCGAACTAGAAATCATAAAAGGCTCAATGCCCATTTCTCCCAAACGTGCGATCGCACCAGGGGCATCATTAGTATGTAAGGTAGTTAATACTAAGTGACCAGTCAAGGCAGCTTCAATCGCTGTTTTTGCCGTTTCCTTGTCTCGCGTTTCACCCACCAACAGCACATCTGGATCTTGCCGCAAAAATGCCCGCAAAGCCGTGGCAAAATCTAGCCCTTTTTCCCGAATTACCTGCACCTGAGTAATCCCCGCCAAGCTATACTCAATCGGGTCTTCTACAGTACTGATATTAATTCCCGGTGTGTTGCGTTCTGCCAGTGCTGAATACAGTGTTGTTGTTTTACCAGAACCAGTTGGTCCTGTTACCAAAATCAGACCAAAGGGACGGCTAACCATCTCGCGGACAATGTGCAAACCCTCAGGATCGGCAATTAACTTATCCAATCCCAGTTGTGTAGAGGAGTTATCCAAAATCCGCAACACTACCTTTTCCCCGTAGCGACTAGGTAAGGTACTAACCCGGAAGTCAACTTTACGCCCTTCAAACATCCGTCGAATGCGTCCATCCTGAGGTAAACGCCGTTCGGCAATATCTAAGTTGGCAATAATTTTAAACCGAGCCGTCACCGCAGGAATGATTTTCTTCGGCAGGGCATCAAAAGCCTCACCCAACACGCCATCCTTACGAAAGCGAATACGTAAGTTTTCTTCTTGCGGTTCGATGTGAATGTCAGAAACCTTCTCATGCAAAGCTTTAGCAAGAATTCTATTGACTAAGTTGATAACTGGTGCATCTTCTGCACCCTTCATCGCTGCGCCTAAATCAGCTTCCATCTCATCGGGAGCATCCTCTAGGTCGAGATTTCCCAGATTTTCTAAGTCTTGATTAATATCTGTAGACTTTTGTTTTTCTAAGTGCTTTTGCTTAAGAGCCAGTTCATCCAAATATTGATTGATTAGGTGTTGGTAGTCCTCCTGGGTAATCACCATGCGCTGCAATGCCAAACTTTGCGGACGCAAAATGCGATTCAAATCATCCGAAGCCTCTAAATTATCCGGATCGACCATCGCCACTAACACCGAGGGCGGATCTTGGTCTTCATTTTTTGCCAGTGGCACTAAGCGATGGCGACGACAGACATCCGCTGGAATCAGGGTATCAATCAGCCTTCCTACCGTGGTGCTGCCTACTTGGCTAACTTCCGGATCGATAAACTCAACACCGTATAGTATTTTAAGTTCAAATAACTGCTGTTTTTTATACTGTCTGAGCAACTCAGGTGATAGTTGTTGCCCAGAGACTGACTCAAGTACTTCTGTTAAGGGTATGCCAGATTTGCGGCTTTCAATTAGCGCTTGTCTCATCTGTTCGCTATTGATATAGCCAGATTGCACAAGTTTATTGCCGAAAGGCGAAAATTCAGTTCTTGTAGTAAGAGCGGTACTGCGCCGTTGTTGTGACGAGTAAGTCATAAGTGAGCAATGAGTAGCGGAAACCTCTAGTTAAAGTATTCCCAATTTGGCAAACAGAATTCTCATGCTTAATTGCTGAATTTTTGCGAATTGAAAATTGAGCATTGGGAAAGGGGAAAGGGAAAGGGGAATAAAAACAAGTTTCAGAATTTCGATGCCCCATGCCCCATTCCCTATTTACGGAATGCCCCCATTGGTACGTATGGGCTAATGCGCTC
>CASBQA010000324.1 GCA_949127635.1 Nostocales cyanobacterium PMM_0069
ATAAATCATTCCACCAACATAATGGCGATAGTAAATATCCAAGCACTAGAAAGAATCCACCTCGGAGTTTTTTCCAAATGTCTGGTTTGATGACCTCATTCGCGGTTTGTGATGATTCGTCAGAGGTGGTTTGTCCGGCTACGCTCAATTGAGTGACTTGTTGGATGCTTGTCATATTCTTTCATAAATCCTATCGACTTACCGTAGTTTATATAAAAACGCCGAAAAAGTCTACTCTACCAATAGAAATATATCTATGCAGTTGACGAGTTTGGGGTGAGGCAGCAGGTGCAGTGATATTCCGCTTGAAGATAAAGTGTGAACATCTAACAGAATTGGGTATCCTTGCGCGGAATGCCAGACACCGATTTCTACCTTTCCCATATAAGGTAATAGCTATAATAAAAATGATGAATGAATTTAATAATATGACTAATTCCGCTTTAACAACTTTCTTTTTGATATCGGGAATAGTTTTCCTGACAATTTCTGTTATTGGGCAATCAAAATTGTTTTTTGCTGAAATTAATCCTGGTTGCTTTGGTCGATTTTTAGCTTTAATTATTGGTGTATTCAGCTTATTATGTGCTGTTTTCATCGGAGTATTTCCCCTAGAAACTGTTGATTTAGTCAAAAATTATTTAGTCCAGCAGCTTCAACAAAATATAAGCTCGATTAACCAACTTTTACTTGGGTCATAACCAAGCCAATGTGAAAGTTTAATAATAGGCATCTGTTGGAAAACAATTATGTCATTGCGAACGAAGTGAAGCAATCTCAAACCCTTGCGATTGCGTCATTCCGCTTCGCTTCATTCGCAATGATAAATGTATGTTTAATTTTGCATAACTAGTATTAGTAATAAGCACCTATTAGGCTGTAAGTTAAAGCCGCTAAGACGAACAAATTCACAATGATGTAAATCAAATCACGTCGGCGAACAAAAGCGAAAAGGGAAACTATCACACGAACTATGGGAATCGCAATTAATAGCAGCAGTCCAAGTTGAATAATCCCACGACTGCTACCTGAAAAAGCAGCTTCTACCACACCACTAGGAGAGCAAAATTGAGATGGGGTTCCGCTAAAAAACTGATATTCAGCAGGTTCAGCACCGTGGCGAATTAAATATAGAATACCGCCTAGTAAAACTACAGCGCTAGCAATGAAAACGCCATATTTGAGAATATTGCTAAGTAGATTTTCTAGTTGCTGCTCACTTGATGTTTTCGTGATGCTATTACTATCAATATCACGACTTATTTTGTTAGCGCGTTCTGTTAACTCTTGAATATCAGAATCTGGTTCTGACTGCAAAGGTAGTGCAACTACTTCAACCTTTGATTGCACCGATGATTTCCATTCCCAATCCGACGAATTAAATTTATACATTTTACAGCCCCCCTAATAGACTGTTGTAGACCATCTTCAAAGCCATTACCACCAGCACGAGGCTGAAGATAATTCGCAAAATCTGCGTTTTAGCACCTACTAGAACTTTTGCACCCAAAAAAGCACCAGGAAGTACCCCCAACATTACCGGCATTGACAATCCTGGATCGATGTAACCCCGTGCTAAGTAAACCCCTGCTGATGCAGCTGCTGTCACACCGATCATGAAATTGCTGGTAGTGGTGGAAACTTTGAAGGGTAGACGCATAGCTTGATCCATCGCTAATACTTTGAATCCTCCCGAACCAATGCCAAGTAAACCAGAAAGAACTCCAGCTCCTAACATAATGCTAAACCCCGCTGGCACAGATTGAACTTGATAAGACATCAATCCATCAGGAGTTGGGTAAGTACCATTGAGATTCAGGTAGTTTGCCAGAAAGTCAGTTGACTCAGTTTCGAGATTTTCTGGTCTGGGTCGTTGTGAAAGGTATGCTGAATAAATTAAAACGATCGCCAGCACAATCGTCAGCGCTTTGACAGAAATAAAACTAGCAATTAAAGCACCAACTATGGCACCAATTGTTGTTGCCACCTCCAGAAACATTCCCAATCGCAAATTAGTATAGCCTTTTTTTATATAAGTACATGCCGCACCAGAAGAAGTGGCAATTACAGACACCAGTGAAGCACCAACGGCATAGCGGATATCAACGCCAAACATTGAAGTTAATAAAGGAACAATTACTACTCCACCCCCTAACCCAGTCAGCGCACCCAGAAAACCAGCGCTAAATGAACCTATCCAAACTAGTAAAGAAAATTCTAGGATATTCAAATTTTATTTTCCTCTGTTTTTTAATATATATAACAAGACCGAAATAGTTTTTTATGCTTTCTTTAAATTTAAATGGCAGGGGGGTAAAGACAAAGTATTATTAGGCACAAAAAATGATTTTTTTGTCACTTTCTGTACCAGCCGATGATTTTAGTGGGCAATGGTCACAAAGAAAGCGAGATTTCGCCATTAAATAAGTTTACTAGAGTCAAGGAGCCACTATCTACCATAATAAAAGCACCTAGCCCCATCAACATAAAAGGCATAAACTTATTGCCGTAGCGAGACATAACATCTGCGATCGCTTTGTTGTGAGTTAACTTATATCCTGCATAACACAACACTCCTACCAACAGAAAGAATACGCCTAGAATTACCAGCAGACTTTCCCACGTACTGCTAGCAAACAAAGGGACATAGATGCTAATGTTGTCAGTACCATTAGCAACCGTGACACCTGCTACACTGTAAACTTGCAGATTGATTAACTTGCCAAGAAACGAGTTGTTATGTGGTGTTTCTCCCTTCTCTTCTTCCGCTCCTTCAAAATTGAGCAAGCATTTGATACCGATTAGTATTGGCAGTAACCCAAATAGTCCAATCAAAGGACGCGGTATGATTAAACCCCCAAAGAAACCGGGAATACTCAGGATTATTAGTGTTGCAAAGCCTATATACTGACCTACAACAATATGCCAGCGACGGAATGTAGCATTTACTTGTGAAAAAAACAGCGTTAGGAGAATCATATCATCAATGTTGGTGGCACTGAAGGCTGTTACCCCTGTGAAGAGTGCAGTAACTAACTCGTTCATATTAATTTTTGATGTGTGAATGTGAGGAGTTAAAAGTCAAAAGTCAAAAGTCAAAAGTCAAAAGGCTTATTTTACACTCCAAAACCTGGTACAAGTTGGTACGTTCCGCTTTTAATTAGGATGGAGAGTCCCAAGTAGATTAATACAAAGGGAAAAATTTTCCGACCATAGCGAGCTAGAAAAGGAGCCATGAGCGGATTACGAGTCATGTGGTAAGAGAGGAAGCACCACAGTCCAATAGTCAAATAGCAAACACACACAATGATCCCCAAACTATGGAGATTGCTACTAGCAAACAACGGTACGTAGATTCCAATGTTGTTTGCTCCATTTGCAATGGTGACAGCGGAAACGCGGTAGGTTTGGCGATCGCGTATAGTTGCCCATACTGATTGATTACGGTGCTGAGGTTCATCAGAAGAGTTTAAAACTGACACAGTTTGCACCGATCCCTCTTCTTCTCGACTCATTAAATTACTGATCCCAATCGCGATGGGAAGCAAACCTAGCAATCCAATCCAAGCCTCTGGAACAATTAAACCCCCAAAGAAACCAGGGAGACTCGCAAAAACTAATGCAGTAAATCCAAGAAATTCACCGAGAACAATATGCTTGGGACGAAAGGTACGATTGACTTTTCCGAAAAAGGCAGTCAAGTATAAATTGTCATCAAACGTGGTTGCAAAAGCCGCAGAAATGCCAATAAATAAAGTACTAATTAGCCAAGTCATGATGGTTACTTACAATGATTAAATGCTGTTTTTCCTAATTTTCTCTGCTTCTCAATGTGAGGATCTATTAGAAGCGGTGCGACTGGCAAATTGGTTGATGTTCATACTGACAAAAACTAGCCCAATTAAACCAACCAGAAAACTTAGCCAGATGCCTTTGACAAATATAGCCAACGATTAAGCCGATATTTGATGCTCTTGTTTTTCGTAGGTGTAATAACAGGGAAAGATTCAACTAGGACTTCTGGTAAATATTGGTAATTCGGCTTTAAGCCGTGTGTACTAGGTAGATGCAATTTGATTTTCCTTTTTCAAAAAATGTAGTGAAAAATGACGCATGTATTGATTGGTTTACATGCAACTCATAGATAGATCCAAG
>CASBQA010000325.1 GCA_949127635.1 Nostocales cyanobacterium PMM_0069
AAATTTTTCTAGAAAAATCCACCAATACAAATATTTACTTGGCGAAAAAAGTAATAAAATTCGCTTGGTTAATCGTCAATCAAATAATATGTCGTTAAATAACAAATAAGTAATTTACCTGAAAAAGAAAAAAGACAATAATGTATTATCACCTATCTAGTAAAGAAAGTATAAATTTAGAAAAAGCTGAAAGCAAATATCATGCAATAAGCTTGATTTTAAGGATTTTTGGTACTGATTTTAGACCTGTAGAGACGCGATCAAGCGAAGTCTCTACACTCGAATTTTGGGTTTAACACCAACGGTATTGAAATATAATGTATTTGAAAAAGCAAAGACTGAAACTTGACTGTGTGCTTAATATTAACTTGATAAATAACCTATAAAAACAACACAGTTAGATGAATTTTTCTTAAAATAGAGATAGGTATATTTGTGAAACTACTTAATAGTGACAACATCTGCTCAAATAGTACCACTGCTTAAAGATCCAGAACGTCTGGAAAACCGTCTGGTGGAAATTCCCCCGGAACCTGGGGTTTATTTTATGCGTGACGGAAGCGATCGCATAATCTATATAGGTAAATCGCGAAAATTGCGATCGCGTGTTCGTTCATATTTCCGCGATTCGCAAAGATTAAGCGAACGCATCGCAACAATGGTAAAGCAGGTGACGGAAATTGAATTTATCGTCACCGATACTGAAGCTGAAGCTTTAGCACTAGAAGCAAACTTAATCAAGCAGCATCAGCCATACTTCAATGTACTACTAAAGGATGATAAAAAATATCCTTATGTATGCATTACTTGGTCTGAAGAATATCCGCGTATTTTCATCACTCGCAAACGTAAAAGCGGTAAAGAAAAAGATAAGTTTTACGGACCTTATACTGATTCTCACCTATTACGGGAAATATTACGCATATCTAAACGCATCTTTGCACTGAAACAACGACCCCAACCACTATTTAAAGATCGTCCTTGCCTAAATTACGATTTAGGTCGTTGTCCGGGTGTTTGTCAAAAGCTGATTTCACCAGAAGAATACCACAAAACTGTGCAAAAAGTGGCGATGGTTTTTCAAGGTCGAAGTCAGGAACTAATTGATATTTTGACTATTCAAATGCAGAAATCGGCAGAAGCGCTGAATTTTGAGTCTGCTGCAAGAATTCGCGATCAAATCGCTGGGTTGAAGTCGCTTTCTTCAAATCAAAAAGTTGCCTTACCGGATGATACCGTTTCACGGGATGCGATCGCTCTGGCGGGCGATGATAAACACGCTTGTATTCAATTATTTCAAATTCGTGCTGGGCAACTTGTCGGACGTTTGGGTTTCGTTGCCGATACTCACGCTGAACCTGGGGCTATTTTACAACGAGTGTTGGAGGAACATTATCAAACTGCTGACGCGGTGGAAATTCCCGCAGAGATTTTGGTACAGCATGAGTTACCAGATGGGGAAATATTAGCGGATGTTTTAAGTCAACGCAAACAACGAAAAGTCACAATTTTGGCTCCGCAGCGGCAAAGTAAGGCAGAATTAATTGAGATGGTCGAGCGAAATGCTCAATATGAATTGCAAAGAATGCAAAAATTGGGCGATCGCAATCACCAAGCTATGCAAGATTTAACTGCTATTCTCG
The DNA here is from genome assembly GCA_949127635.1 of Nostocales cyanobacterium PMM_0069. Taxonomy (GTDB): domain Bacteria; phylum Cyanobacteriota; class Cyanobacteriia; order Cyanobacteriales; family Nostocaceae; genus Hassallia. The sequence goes on from CASBQA010000325.1 coordinate 1,644, forward strand.
ATTTACCCGATTTACCTCATCGCATCGAAGGTTACGACATCTCACACATCCAAGGTTCAAATGCAGTAGCTTCCCAAGTCGTGTTTATCGACGGAATCAGCGCTAACCAGCATTATCGTCACTACAAAATCAAAAATCCCACAGTTACTGCCGGACATTCAGATGATTTTGCGAGTTTGGCTGAAGTTATTCAGCGTCGCTTTCGTAAGTATGCTGAAGATCCGGAGTTATTAAGACAGGGTAATCCAGATTTTCCTGATTTAATTATGATTGATGGCGGTAAAGGTCAATTATCTTCAGTTGTCGCTGTCTTGCAAGAGATGAATTTGTTAGATGATTTGCGAGTCGTCAGTTTAGCAAAGCAGCGAGAAGAGATTTTTCTTCCGGGAGAATCTGCACCATTGGAAACTGAAGCTGAACAACCAGGAGTGCAGTTGTTACGACGCTTGCGGGATGAAGCGCATAGATTTGCAGTTAGTTTCCATCGTCAGCAACGCAGTGACAAATTAAAGCGATCGCGTTTAGATGAAATTCCCGGTTTGGGACACCATCGACAAAAGCAGCTTTTAGCACATTTTCGCTCTGTTGATTATATCCGGCAAGCGACACCCACACAACTAGCTGAGGTTGCGGGAATTGGTCCGCGTTTAGCACAAGAGATTTACGATTATTTTCATCCCTGATTTTTTGAGGAATGAGCGCATTTTGACGAAAAACTCTCATTGATATCTTGAATATCCAGTACAACATCACCTAAACCTTATACCAATTCTATATGAGGTTGCGCTTTATTCGCCCTGCGCCGAGCGCACGCTGCGCGAACAGGCTGGAAGCCTGGGGCTATACAAACAAAGCCCAACCGACCTGGGCTAATTAGGGCTTGCTGAAAAACTCAATAAAACGCGATAGGAGGATTAGTAAATTATTCAAGCAATGAGATTAGATAAATTTATATTATACTG